>NZ_JALKVM010000169.1:0-17110 GCF_057440575.1 Johannesbaptistia floridana | reverse complement strand
TACTCATTACTCATTACTCATTACTCATTACTCATTATTCATCCACAACCAGTAAATGAGTGATAAAGATGCAAGATCTCAGCCAAAGGCGATCGCCTGAAGCGGAGCTTTTGTCAGAGCAAAAAGTATCACAATTAACTATTTAATCGTTTTACTTCCTTCTCAAATAACTCATTTATTTTGTCTGTGTAAGGTTCACAAATCATAGTACTTCTCTCATCTCGAAAAGTCCAAGCAGGATCCCCTTTAAAAGACAACCAGTTAAAACTGCCTACGATACCAAATTTGGCATCAGATACCAAAATTTTACAATGAGTATCTCCCAATCGTTTAAGCACAAAATTGTCTTGATAACGTTCAGCTAATTTTTTGATTTTATCTTCTGCTTTTTGATCACGAAACTTTTGCTCTTCGAGCTTCTTATCTTCATATCCATAACCAATAAAAACCCTAACTTTTCGCTTTAATAATTGTTCTAGTTTCTTAATTAACCATTGATTTGTGGCATTAGCTTTAATCCAAGGTGATATAATTAAGAGACGTTCTTGAGTATTTTGAAGAGCATCTTCAAGAAGTGGTCTATGTTCATCTGTCTTAAGATAGCGAATAGGACAGGAAGATACAAGAGATTCAAGTTTTTCCTTAAGCTCTTTTATCCTTGCTAAAGCCTCATTTAATTCTAGTTCTAGTTTTTTCTTTTCCTGATCATCATTAGTTACCTGTATATTTTGACGAGTTAAACTTATTTTAGATTCAATCTGACTAGTTTCTAAGCGAACTTGTTCTTTAAGAGAATCAATTTTTTCTTCATATTGTTCTGCTTGTATAAATACATCTTGTCCTAATTTAGATTCTGTAAATTTTTTGACCTGAGTAGTTTGCTCCACCAGTCTTTCCTGTATTTGTTTAACAATTCTATCTTTTTTCCCTCCTTTACCACGAACAAAAGCGGTTTCATGTTCTTCAGAAATTCGACCATCAATAGCAAAAGAAATTTGAAGCTCATTGCTCTCTTTATGTAGATAAACTAATGCTAATGCACTTTCATAAAAATTTTCCCTTTTTTCAATAGCTTTTATAGCAATAAAATCTCTCTTTTCTTCTTGCTTTAAATTTGTTTTAGCTTTAGCAATATCATCGATAACATCTTTAATATCTTGTAAATTAAGATCCACAAGTTCGGGAGGTTTAGGAGGATAAGCAGGAATCTCAATAAGTTGCTGGGATTTTAACTCTTTGGAACGTAGTAAATGGCGATTTTCTTCTAAATTGCCATAGTAGCGTGGTTTGACAAGCATCCTATCAAAGTTAATTTGATATGAACGTTCTTCAGGAACAATCATTTTTGCTTCTTCAAGCATCTTTTTGCCTTTTTTTGTTAATTTCCATTCTTGCATTTTGGTTCCTGTGGAAGCAACTAAATCGATGGCTTCTGTTATTGTTCTAAGATTTTGAATTACATCATTGATAAGAGAAAGTTCTAACCCTAAAAAATTACTAATTTCTTCCATTGAAGATAAACCAGCTTCAATAGATTTTAAGACAAATTCATCTATTATGGGAATAGATTTATGACGAAGCGTTAAAGCAGTTATCGTGATTCTAGTGACAGGAAGTCCTACTTGAACACAACTTACTAATTTAAACCCTGGTCGATTATCGTATCGTATAAAAATATTTTCTGGTTGTTCTGCTCTAGTTTGACTCATAGTATACCTTCCTGTAAACAACAAGTATCCCGATGGGATTCTATATATTTAATCACCTTTTGTAAAGGGTTAGAAGTGAGACTTCGACAAAAATTATGATCTCCGACAATCACCAAACCGACTTTCCCCCTTGATAAAGCTACGTTCATTCGTTCTTCATCCCGCAAAAAACCTAATTTTCTCTCTTTATTAGAACGAGTAACAGAATAAATCGCGATGTCTGCTTCTTGTCCTTGGAATGCGTCCACTGTATTACTTTGAACAATTAATTGTTCCCAATTAGTGCGATCACAATCCAATTTCCGATTCAATAATCTTAACTGAGCAGAATATCCTGTCAAAATGGCAACACTATATTGTTTATTTATAGTTCTTGCCATGTTATTGATTTTCTTTAAAAGTTCCATAATTATATTAACTTCAGACATATTTGAAAAACTTTGATTAGCTTTTTGCTCACGACAATGCTTAAGTTTACTAGTTGTAAACCAAGTAACAGGTTTAGGAATTACAAACTTAAGATCATCATCTAAATTGGTCCTAGGACTTTCAATTTGACCATTATAGAAACATTGACTAATTAAATCCCCAATAGGAGTAACCATACGATGTTGAATCGTCAATAGTTTTCGATTAGTTTCTGGTAAGGTTCTCAAAAGATAAGCAAATAAAGTTTCTTTTATTTCCTCTGAATTTAAATCGTATTTATCTAAAAATCTCGGATCACGACTAACATTATCTTGAAAAGGAGGAAGTTGTTTAGTATCTCCCACTAAAATCCAGCGTTTTGAGCGTACAATAGGGACTAATAATTCCGTAGCCGTTGCCTTAGATGCTTCATCAATAATGCACAAATCAAACTCAACTTCTGGAATATTTCTAGCAAGACCTATACAAGTTCCTGCTACAATTTGAGAACGTTTAAGCAATGCGTAATTAAATTGTTTTTTATCACTTTTTCCAAAAATATCAAACCAGTTTTGTTGAATATTCATCAGTTTCTTAAGTTGATTTGATAGAGGATTATTTGAATCATTTAAATAACTTTCATATATTTCTAAATCTTCCTTAGATAGCTTGAAAATCTCTTGAACATCCATTTCGCTTAATTCAGCTAACTTTTCAGCAGATGGTCTTTGATTTTCTTGACGAATTTGTTTGGCTTTTTGTTGATTTTCTTGGATTTTTTGTTCTAAATATTTAAGTTTGTGTTTAACTTCATTAGGTAAATTTTTAGGAATCGACAGCTTGGGATTATTAATATCTTGATTTTCAAAGTAACTTTTATATTCAGGTTGTTGAATTAGTTCATATTTTTCTTGTTTTTGTAAAGCAATCTCTTGCTTTAATAATTCTAATTCTTCAAGAGCGATTCTTAACTGTTGAAATAACCTAGCCATTTCTATATTTTTAGGAGAAATACCATGAGACTCAGACCAATCACTAATAAAATTTTTACTCCGGTTAAATACATCATTTCCCCAACGGTTTATTTGCTCTTCTAATAAAAGTTCATGTACACTATCTGACACTTTTTCATGATTGCCAATTCGCACAATTTTTAAATCAATGTTTTGCTTTTGAAGTCTTTCTAAGGCATTATCTAAAGCCACATGAGTTTGTGAAGTTAGCAAAATGCGGGCTTCAGGATTATCTTGAAGGGTTTGTAGAATAATCTCAGTAATAAATGTTGTTTTTCCTGTCCCTGGAGGTCCCTCTACAGCTAAAAAATCTTTTGTGCTTAATGCGGCTACAACGGTTTCTTCTTGGGAAGAATTAAGTTTTTGAATAAATTGTCTATTAAAATCTAAACAAGGTGATTTAACTTGCCGAGGGTCAATTAATAAACTTGAAAGGTCTGAACGAACCCCTCTATCATATTTAACAGCATCTAAAGCATTTTTTTGTTTTCCTAAAGCATATTCAGCCGCACGAGTATCAAACAATAACGCTCCTTTTTGAGGTAGCCTTTCTACGCTTCCTTGAGTAATATAAAGCGTTAATTGATCATTTTTTACTTCCTCTACATCTCCACTTAATAAAGATAAACCTTTCTGGGATCTTATATAACGAGTTTGTCCGACAATATCCTCATCAGGAGGAGAATCTAAGGTAAAGATTGCTCGATTACCTGACGGCTCAACTTGTTGATATGATAAAGGAGACTGCTGCTCTTTTTCCCAATCAGTTTTAGCTCTTAAAAGATTATCCCAAACAAAAAATATTCTTCGCTTTTCATCTAAAGCTTTCTCTAGTCTCAGATCCGCTTCATGTTCTTCAACCAATAATTTTAACTCGTTGATAACTTTTTGTGCTTGACTTTTGCTGAAGAAGGAATCAAAGCTAAATTGATAGGGAGGGGTCCAACCTTGTAAACGGTTTTCTTCTAAAATATTACTGGAAAGACATTTTGCAGACAAAATAACTAATCTATCTAGATTCTTTTGCTCAATTTTGACATGATAACAGTAGTCAACCCCATAAATCTTATACTGACTATCTTTATATTCATCCCTATCTTTGTTCTTAAAACGACAGATTCCACAGTCAGTATTTAAGTCTTGAGTAATTATTTTCTCAATCTCCGCTTTTGAATCGGCTTTTAGTTCGAGTTCAATCTTCTCAAAATTAGAACGTAACATTAAATAATATTTTGAAGTTTTTATAATATTTCTTTGAGATTGAATAGAGTCAATTTCAGTTAGTAAAACATCCGCATTGCGTTGACGCTCTACAGGATCACGAGAAATAGCTCGCTCAAAAATTTCACTAATTTTAGAAGGGACATCTAATTCTTGAACGGCTTGATCAACACTGTCATAATTGGTTAATGGTATGTCAGTTAAACATTTTAGAACAACAACTCCAAAACTAAACACATCACGGGTATAAGGATCTGAACCGTCTTCATCTTCGGGAGGAGTATAGGGGCGTGAAACAAAATCTCTAAGTGTAACAGTTGGTTGTAAATATCTCCGAGCTTTGGAAATTCCAAAATCTGCTAATTTAATGGTCCCTTCATTATTAATTAGAATATTTGCAGGTTTAATATCTCTGTGAGTGTATTCTCGATTATGACAAAAGGCTAATGCTTCAAGTAAGGGTTTTCCAATATCCTCCCAAAAAGAATCCCATCCTTTTTCTTTTAGGGGAGATTCTGTTAAAAACTCTTCTAAATTTTTATCCATCCATTCTAGGACAAGAAAATTATGTTCTGTGTTCTCATCAACTCCTGAATCGATTAATTCTACAATTCTATGATGTTTTAATTCTTTTAAAGCACTTACCTCTCGTCTAAAAGACTCTTTAGAAATTTCTTCTTCAATCTTAAATTTAGAAAAAATCTTTACTGCTACTTGACGCATATTGTTAACCATATCAATTGCTTTATAAACTTCTCCCATTCCACTTTCTCTAGGATCAGGTGTTAAAGCATATCTTTGGTTAACTAAGCGAGCTCCCATTGTGTTTTTGCCTCGATTTCAATTTGTAATCATTATTATACATGACTAGATACAGTCCATATTTCTATAATTCCCTAAAACTATTTTGAAGTAACACTTTCATCTAGATAGGGAAAATTTTCAGTGGTGCTGATTGACATTTTAGCCATCTTGATTAAAGACTAGTTAAGTAGCAATGACAATTGGGTTTTTCAATTAAGGTCTCCACCAAAGAATTTAAAGTCACTGCGGCTAAAAGCCCACCTCCCAAACTCCCCTGAATTGTAATATAAGGAGTGTCTGTGTTCATCAATCGTCGCTTAGCTGCGGGAGCATGGCTAAATCCGATGGGCATTCCAATTACGAGGGCAGGTTGAATTTGTTTGTGCTCTATCAATTGACAAACTCTCAGCAATATAGAAGGAGCATATCCAATCACTACTATACTTGTTGGAGAAATGTCTTGTAATTGTTGTTGCCACTGTTGATGTTTATAAAATGCTTTTTCGGCTTCATCGACTCCGGTAATGTGAGGGTCATTAATGAGGGTTTTCACAGAACAGCCTAAATGAGCTAACCTAGTTTGATCCAGTGCTACGGCTATGACCTGTATATCTGTAACCACGGAACATCCAGCCTTTAGAGCCTCTCGTGCAGAAGCGATCGCCTGGGGGCTGATGCGCACAGAATCAACTAGACTGACATCGCCACAGGCCAACACAAGTTGATGAAGCAAATGTACTGTAATTTCTGAATAGTGAGACAAATCGGGAAGTAGGTATTGTAATGATTCTGAGAAGCTTTCCGGGTGAGTGGTTATTTGTGCATCTAAATCGAGCCAAAACCTATCTAAGGTCACTCCTTCCTCGGATTTTAAATCCAGGGGTTGCAAGTGCTCGCCTGCTGCGTTGACTTGCTGGAGTTGACCGAGGGCTTCTGCTTGCACCCTTTGACAGTGGCGATCGCGCCCTAGTAATCCTTCTAAAGCTGAGGCTGTTTGTCGCAATTGAGTAATTTGTTGAATTAATAAGCGATATTGCTGTGACAATTGAGCCATTAACTGTGAATCATTGGTTTCCTCCCCATAGCTATTTAAGAGTTGACCAATATGAGATAACTGAAATCCCTGTTCTTTTAGCGTTACTATTAATTTCAATCGCTTTACATCCTGCGCCGTATAAAGACGGTAGTTACCCTGTGAGCGGGCTACAGGGGGCAGTAATCCGATCTGATGATAATGGCGCACCATGCGGGGTGTAACGCCACCCCCAACCGCCTCTGTCAGTTCTTTAATTGTTAGATATTGAGTCTTCATATTCTTAGTTTACTCAAAACCTTGACATTGACACTAATGTCAAGGTTTAAAATAACAAGATATTTATTCCACCGATAAGACGATGATTTCAGCTACCCCATCTCAATCTCCCGTTGCCAATCTAATCAAAGAACATCCCGAAGGAGTTGCCGCGATCTCCTGTGGGATTTTGGTGTTTCTAGGCTGGCAAATGCTCAACCTCGGCTGGGTGGGACTTTCCCTATTGACTCTGACAGCAGCTTATGTGATTGGGGGGTTTGACAGTGCCAGGGAAGGTTTAACAACTCTCTGGGAAGAAAAAGAATTCGATGTAGATTTATTGATGATTTTGGCTGCCTTGGGAGCTGCGAGTCTTGGTCTATGGCAAGGGGAATATTACCTGATTGTCGATGGTGCAGTCTTAATCCTGATTTTTGCCATTAGTGGTGCCCTCGAAGGCTATGCCATGCAAAGAACAGAACGCAGTATTCAGGGATTAATGAGTTTAACCACCGATACAGCCCGATTGCTCCACAATGGACAAGAAAGTATCGTGCCAATTTCTGAACTCAAAATTGGTGATCTCCTCTTAGTCAAACCTGGAGAATTAGTACCAACAGATGGCTTAGTCATCGAGGGGTTTAGCACTTTGAATCAGGCATCAATTACCGGAGAATCAATTCCCATTGAAAAAACTGTTGGAGATGAAGTCTTTGCTGGAACAATAAATGGTAATGGAGTTTTACGACTGAAAATTCACCAACCCCCTGAAAGCAGTTTAATTCAAAGGGTCATCCGTCTTGTTCAACAAGCTCAAACCGAAGCTCCTCCCTCTCAACAGTTTATTGAAAGATTTGAGCGTGGTTATGCCAAGGTGATTATTATTGCGGGAGTTTTACTTGGTATATTGCCGCCCTTTTTATTGGGTTGGAGTTGGGAAGAGACGATTTATCGAGCCTTGATTTTTCTCGTGGTGGCTTCTCCCTGTGCCTTGATGGCTTCAATTATGCCCACCTTGTTATCTGGTATTGCTAATGGTGCGCGAAAGGGAATTTTGTTTAAGAATGGAGCGCAATTAGAACGCATTGGACAAGTTAAAGCGATCGCCTTTGATAAAACTGGAACACTAACGACCGGAGAACTACAATTAGTAAATAGAATGGCAACCGAATCATCACCAGAACATCTACTGCAAGTGGCGGCAGCCTTAGAGAGTTTATCCGAGCATCCTATGGGAGATGCTATTGTGAAAGCTGCTCGTCAGCAGAATCTATCTTGGACAGAAGCTACTAATGCTCAAGCTCAAGTAGGACAAGGGATTGTGGGAGAAATTGATGGTCAAGTTGCCGTGGTTGGCAAAGGTGCTTTCGTCCAAGCACAAGTAAAAGATGTTCCCAAAAGCCTGATAAACCAGAGTCTAGAGTGGGAAACTCAAGGAAAGACTGTAGTTTGGGTGGGTTATGGGGAAAAGGTTTTGGGTCTTCTTGCTGTTGCTGATACGATTCGACCTACTGCCCCAGAGGCGATCGCGCGATTAAAAAGCCTCGGTATTGAACATATAGTGATGTTAAGTGGGGATAACTCAGCCACTGCTCATAGTATTGCTCAAGAGATTGGCGTAGATACAGTTTATGCAGAACTTTTACCAGAAGATAAAGTAGCTGTGATTCAAAAGTTGCAGAAACAATATCAGACAGTGGCGATGGTGGGAGATGGAATTAATGATGCCCCAGCCTTAGCCCAGGCATCCGTGGGAATTGCCATGGGTGCTGCGGGGAGTGATGTAGCTTTAGAAACTGCCGATATAGTGCTCATGGCGGATCGTTTGGAGCGATTAGAACATGCAATTCGTCTAGGTCGTCGTGCTCAAAGGGTTGTTGTGCAAAATATTGTTTTTGCCCTTAGTTTTGTGGTGATTTTGCTAATTTTTAACTTTGCAGGTAATATTACACTTCCTCTTGGGGTTTTAGGTCATGAAGGTTCCACAGTAATTGTGACTTTGAGTGGTTTGCGATTACTTAAAGGGCAGAATCAATTATAGCAATTCTCATACTGGTGAGAAAGGTTATCCTTTTGAGGCAGGAGGCTCCGACTCAGATCTTGCATCTTTATCCAAAGTTACTTGTGGTGGTTAAGTAATGAGTAATGAGTAATGAGTAATGAGTAATGAGTAAGAGAATTAATGCGATCGCGCTTAAAAATTGATTCTCCCTTGTCGGCCAATTTCTGTACTTTTGTTTTGGTGCAAGATATGAGGCACGGAGGCAAGAGAGTTAGGTACAACCTCATGAGTCCGAAAAATGCTATATATCAAATTGATTAAAAAATGCTTAAAATCGCTATACTATAAATTATTAATAATACAAAAACCTGGCTATGTATAGTATACTGTTCCCTGTCCTTATATTTATTGCATTTTTTTAGGGAAATAATATTAGTAGGTTGGGCCCTTGGTAACGAAACCCAACAATCCATAGCAAGTAAATACTGTTCCCTGTCCTTATATTTATTGCATTTTTTTAGAGGGAAATGATATTAGTAGGTTGGGCCCTTGGTAACGAAACCCAACAATCCATAGCACTATAGTTTTTTACTACAATTAGAAAATTTCAACTTTTCTTCAGTATTGAGCACTACTTTGTAGATATAGAATTGTCATAGAAGAACATTATAGGATACATAACTCATGGCTATTTTATATGTTAATGACGATGCTACAGGTCAAAACGATGGATCTACCTGGAGAGATGCGTTTAATAGTCTTCAAGATGCTTTAGCTGCGGCCCAACCCGAAGATGAAATCTGGGTAGCAGAAGGAGTTTATACACCTACTGAAGATACTAATAGAGGAGCTTCTTTTCGGCTTAAAGATTTTGTGAAGGTTTATGGCGGTTTTGCTGGGAATGAAACTAGTCTTGATGAGAGAGATTTTCGAGATAATGAAACTATCCTAAGCGGTGATTTAGGAGTTCAAGGTGATTCTGTTGATAATAGTTATCATGTGGTAAATAGTTCTGGTACCAATGCTAGTAGTGGTTTAGATGGGTTTACTATTACTGGCGGTAATGCTAATGCCAGTACTGATCGTTATCACCAAGATCGTGGGGGTGGTCTTTATCATAATGGCGGTAATGCTATATTGCAAAATTTAGTAATTACAGATAATCGAGCAGTCAATGGAGGAGGAATATATTTTCAATCTGGGAATTTAACTAATATTATTGTTAGCAATAATTTTGCTTCAAGTGCAGGAGGAGGAATATATTCACGTATTGCTCACAACATAGGCACAAATACATTAGTTAATGTTCTTGTTGAAGATAACATATCTACTAATGGTGGCGGAATTTATTTTAATACAAACCAGATTAATGGTAAGATGATAAATAGTACTATTGCTAATAATATAGCCGACAATGGAGGTGGAATTTACAGACAGGACTACAATGGGGGTACTAATATTACTAATAGCATTATTTGGGGTAACACTAGTAATGTTAGTGGTAATCAAATACATGGTGGAAGGGTTACTGTACTCAGTAGTATAGTAGAAGGCGGCTTTGCCAATGTTAGCGGCGCAGATCCTTTATTTGTTGACCCAGAAAATGGTGACTATCGCCTTCAGAATAATTCTCCTGCGATCGACATTGGTGATAACTCAGCCATTACAGAACAATTAAATCCAGTTGAAGAAGATTTAGATGGTAGACCCCGCATTCTCGGTGATACTATTGACCTCGGTCCCTATGAAACTATTAGAATTAATGAAGTTGTTGGTACAAATGACGACGATTCACTTCTTGGTACTAATGGAATAGATAGTCTTATTGGTAGAGCAGGGAATGATACACTAGATGGGCGTAGTAATGATGATACACTAGATGGTGGTTTAGGTGATGATTTACTTCTCGGAGACAATGGCAATGACCTTTTAATAGGCAAAGATGGTGATGATTTCCTCGACGGTGGCAGTGGTAATGATACAATGCGCGGTAGCGATGGAGATGATACTTATGTGGTTGACTCCCTCGATGACATCACTGAAAATGAAAAACCTGATAGTATAATTGATGGTATAGATACCGTTATCTCCTCAGTAGATTGGGCTTTAGGTCCAAGAAGTCGTAATATTGAAAATCTAACCCTTACTGGAGATAGATTCGTCGCTGGAATTGGTAACCGTTTAGATAATATTGTGATTGGTAGTGATGCCAAAAATCGCCTTAGTGGTGGTAGTGGTGATGACTCCCTTAGCGGCGAAAGACAAGAAGATCGCTTAATCGGCAATGATGGCAATGACTCTCTTCTCGGAGGCTTTGCCGACGATTTACTCGAAGGTGGTCAAGGTAGGGATAGATTTCAAATCGGCAGTGTCAGACATGGCGTTGATACAATTGTAGATTTTGTGGTAGAAGCTGATTTTATAGAATTATTCCAATCAGGTTTCCGCAATGGTTTAGAGATTGGTTTTCTAGATGAAGCTAATTTCTTAACCATTCCTACTTTAGAAGATTTCGACAATAATTTAGGGTTAGGAATAGTCTATGGCACTAGAGATGGTGGTGTTGCTTATATTAATACAGAACAAGACATCGAGTTGACCCAAATAGCCCAGCTAGAAGGTAATCCTGAATTAGCGGCAAGTAATGTGCGGATCGTTTAGCTTAATCATACCAAATACAGCCAGTATGTTGGGTTAAAGGTCGTGCAATCCAACATATAACAGTTGGAGGCAAAGAGTTAGATTGTTGGGTGTAGTGACCTCAACCCAACCTACTATAGCTTTAACTTTTGTTCTGGTGCAAGATATAGGGTACGGGTGAAAAAGTAACTTTTTGAAGAGGAGTAGCATAATAAATGAGGGCGCAAGTATGAGCGCCCCTACTTTGCACCTTTTTTTTAAAGACAACCAGCTCAAAACTATACTAAATAAGTTAGATTGTTGGGTGTAGTGACCTCAACCCAACCTACTATAGCTTTAACTCATTACTCATTACTCAACCACCACAAGTATAGCAATGAGCCAATAGATGTTGACAAAAATGATGAAAAGCCCCCCTTAGTAAGCTATCCTTTATAAACATCTTTCTTAACATAAAACTTGACAAAAACACCAACTTGTAATTAAGTGCTTTTTCAGATTTTGTTTAAGAAAATAATGTATAAACAAATACATTATTTAGGAAATTAAGTAATTTTACTTAAAAATTTCTCCCTGCTCCCTGCTCCCTGCTCCCTGCTATACAAGGGTTTCAGAGTTGCTTATAAAGCATAGCTTAGTAAGGGGGGTTGGGGGGATCGTTAGTGATAAATGTTGTTAACACTACTGCGATCGCTGCTATAAATGAGTGATAAAGATGCTTTGGTCTGAGTTAAGGGGGGTTAGGGGCAGGGCTGTTTTATTCTAAAATTTTGTCGTAAGCTAGAAGCTAGACACAACAAAAGTTGACGCTCTTTTTAGCTATTATTAGAAAAAAGGGGATTTATTATTAGCAAAAAATCCCATCTCCCTGCTCCGGTGCTCCCTGCTCCGGTGCTTCTCCTCACCATTTTCTTTGTCAAGAACAAAACAGCCCTGCTTAGTTAAGCTATGCTTTATAAACATCTTTCTTAACATAAAACTTGACAAAAACACCAACTTGTGGGTAAGTGCTTTTTCAGATTTTGTTTAAGAAAATAATGTATAAAAAAATACATTATTTGGCAAATTAAGTAATTTTACTTAAAAACCCTCTCCCTGCTCCCTGCTCCCTGCTCCCTTGCTATACAAGGAGTTCACGAGTTGCTTATAAGGGATAGCTTAGTTAAGGGGGGATCAAAATGTCCCTTGTCTAAGTAACGCTATAGCTAATGTTTATTGAAAATAAATACTAAGTTAACTTGCCAATTTTTATTATCAAAACTAGAAGGAGTAATTTGAATCTTGTTAATAAATTCTCGAAAATAAAAGCGTCTCTCAGATTCTGACAAGTCTAACCAAAATTGCTCTAAAGAAACAGTTTGTGCGATCGCCAAAAGATTTAGGGGTGGTAGTTGCTCTATATCTCCTTGAGTGTGGGCAATTTCTGTATTTAACTGATAGATACGCAGTTTAGCAGTAGTCTCATCGAGAATCCCTTGGGTTTCTAACTGAGTAACTTGTTCAATAATCTCTTTTTTCTCAGCTATTTGAGCTTCTAGGGCTGTTTTTTTGGCTTGAATTCCTTCTGTACTTTGTTGGGCAACCACTCGGGGTAATTGGGCACAAATTTCTTGAATGGTTGCTTGTAAAACTTGATTATAGGGAATTCCTGAACATTTAGTAACTCTTTGACAATTTAATGGTCTTAAATAGAGATATTCTTGGTTATTTTTTTTGACACTAGCTACAGTTAGTTGTGATTGACATTCTTGACACACCACTAAACCAGCTAGAGAGCGAGAAGCGCTGGCTGTGCGAGCTGGTAAACAAGCATTGCGACGTAAAAGACGGTCAATTTGTGCTGCTTCAGAGCGGGAGAGAATGCCTGCATGAGTGTTGCGAATAATTTCTCTATTTTTATATACTAGATCACCTCGGTAAATAGGGCTAGTTAACCAATTTCTGCCAGTGGAAACGGCAATTTTTTTTCCATAGCGTTTTTCTAAATAACGCACAGCGCCTCGGAGAGAGCCGTATAGTAGAAATCGCTCAAAAAAGTCTCTAACTAAAGGGGCTGTAGAGCGATCTATGATATAGCGCTCTTGACCACGCCGATAACCGTAGGGTGCTTTCCCGGGAGGAGGTAAGCATTTAATTCGGTTACGGGCGTGTGCTTGGCGGAGACGGCGACCTTCAAGATTACGAGACACTGTGGGTAATATTTTACTAAGGTGTTCTTTTACTTGAAAATCAGAAGAATTATAATTTTCTTCTAGGGCGATAACTTGTACACCGAGTTTTTCTAAGTGATTTAGGCGATCGCACACTTGAGTTAATGAGTCTCCTAATTCTTCTAGACTCTTAATCAATAGGCGTCTAGGTTGGTCATCTTGGCATTCTTCTATTAACTGTTGTAGTTGGTTACGTTCTCCCCAATCAATGTATACTTTTTCTACATTTTCCGGCCATTGTTCCTGGCTAACTTGTTTATTTAGATAGGGATTGTAATAACTATAGGCCAATACTCTCATTACTTAGTGTTTACTGGGGGTAATTCTGGTAACTCATTTGTTATCGCTGTATAGTTTGATTGATTAGATTTTAGATAGGCGATGGCTTGAGTATATTGGGGATCTGCATTTGTGCCTAATGCTGCCGGATTTTTGTTAATCAATAATTCTTGTTGAGGGTTTAATTCCACGTAAATATCAGGAGTAATTCCGCGTTTATTAATAGTAGCCCCACTAGGAGGATAATAACGAGAAATAGTTACTGCTAAACCGGATCCATCGGAAAGATTATGAACTGATTGGACTGTACCTTTACCAAAGGTGCGGGTTCCCACAACAGTTGCTCGATTATTTTCTTTAAGGGCTGCGGTGAGAACTTCGCTGGCACTTGCAGAATTTTGGTTTACTAAAATCACTAAAGGTAAATCACTCAAAGCTGTGCCATTAGCTGAGAATTTTTGTTCACCGCAATTGTCTTCAATTGCGTCACAGTTTTCGGGGCGATTTATTATTTTTACAATTACCCCTTCTTCGAGCCACATTCTTGCTATATCTACACTTGCGTATAATAGGCCCCCAGGATTATTCCGTAAATCTAGAACAAATCCCGTCACTTGATCATCTTGCAGTTTTTTTACTGCCTTTTTCATTTGTTCGGCGGCGTGGGAGCTAAATTCATCTAGTTTTATATAACCTACTAGCATATTCCCTTCTTGTTTTACTTGGTAAGTTACCGAAGGAACTTCTACTTGGGCGCGAGTTACGCTCACCTCAAAAACCTTATTGCCTGGGCGACTCAATTCTAATTCTACGGTAGTGCCTGTTTCTCCTCTGATTTCCTCTAAAGCTTGCTCTACTCCCATTACTGCTGTCGGTTTGCCATTGATTTTAATAATGCGATCTCCTGGCTGAATCCCTGCTTCTGCTGCGGGAGAATTACTTAAAGGTTCTACTACCACTAACTCTTGACTAGTTGCATCTATTTCTATACGAACTCCGATTCCTGATAATTCTCCTGCTGTTTGATTTGTGAGTTCTTCAAATTGTTTTGGTGATAAAAAACGGGTATAGGGGTCTCCCAATTTTTTGAGAGCTTCTCTGATTGCTTGATATGCTTCTGTTTGAGAGCTGTATTCTCTATCTAACAATTCTTCTCTTACTTTTAACCAGTCAACTTGATTAAAGTTTTGATCTACATATTCATAGTCTACAATTTGCCATACTTCGTCTACCAGGGTTTTGGGACTATCTTCTAGTTTTGCTTCCACTAATTCTGTAGTCGCCATACTGAACATTGAGCCAATGATTAGAGATGGCAGTAATTGTTTTAAAAATTGATTCATAAATTTCTGATGTATAAATAGTTACTTTTTGTTCACAAATAGATAGTTTGATTTTGCACTTGTGTCAAATAAACAAGCTTAAAATATTTATCCTCTGCTTATATTTTATTTTAACTTTTATTTTTTTTAGTTACTATAGGGTATCATTTCCCCTTTAGACTATAATAATGTGAATAAAAAACTTATTAATTAGATTAATTAGGAGAAAAATCATGCCAGCGCAACAAGCGGTTGGATCAATTGAAACAAAAGGGTTTCCAGGTATATTAGCTGCCTCTGATGCCATGGTTAAAGCCGGAAGAATCACATTAGTTGGTTATATTCGTGTGGGGAGTGCCCGTTTTAACGTAAATATTCGCGGTGATGTTTCAGAAGTTAAGGTTGCCATACAAGCAGGAATTGAAGCAGTGGAAAAAACCTATGGCGCTACCTTAGAATCTTGGGTAATTATTCCTCGTCCCCATGAAAACGTAGTTGCTGTGTTACCAATTGACTATACTGAAGCTGTGCAGACTTTCCGCGATTCAGTAGAAAGAGCAATTCTTCCTGGGTCACCTCGCTAAATTAATTTTTCTGTGCAGGTGTAGAGTTTTTAAATTCCTTAAATACAGCTATTTGAGCCTAGTAACCTGGTAGGGTGTGTTAGCGCGAAGCGCGTAACGCACCAGTTAATTTAGTACAAACACACTGGTGCTTTGATGTGGGATAACTAGCACTTTCCTTTGAAAATTAAAAAGCGATGTTAACTCGAATATATACCTAAGAGTTAAGATTTATAAATATATAAGTAACCGAACAGATAGGGTAAAAGATTTTCTATAATAATTATATAAGGTAAACTTGCAAACTAATATAATAAATAGTTTGAAAATTTTTTCCTCAAAGAACACTATACCAGTTGGACTGCAATTATGCTAGATGCAATTATTATTCTCATATTTATCATAGCAGGAGGGGGTATTGGTTATGATTGTGTAGACCTACTTCCAGACTCAGTATTGGAGGAAGTGTCTAACATCGAGGCATTACGCTTAGTAGCCTCAGGATTTACTGCAATTATAGGGTTAGTAGTGGGTTTAGTAGCTCAGACTAACTACCGCCGCCTGGAAAATCAAATACGCAAAACCCCAATCGAAATTATCTTGACTCGTGCCGTAGGTTTGGTCATTGGGTTGCTATTAGCTAACTTAATGTTAGCGCCTGTATTCTTGTTACCAATACCGGAACAATTGACTTTCATTAAGCCAATGATAGCTATTCTAGGAAGTGTAATGTTCGCTTTTTTAGGCATTAGCTTAGCTGATACCCACGGACGCACTTTCTTGAGAATTCTCAACCCTCACAGTATGGAATCAATTCTAGTAGCAGAAGGAATGCTTGAACCTGCTACTACTAAGATAATTGATACAAGCTGCATTATTGATGGACGTATCGAACAAATATTTGAAACCAGATTCCTCGAAGGACAAATCATTATCCCTCAGTTTGTTTTGCACGAATTACAACAATTAGCTGATGCTACCAATGACCAAAAACGAGTAAGAGGGAGAAGAGGTTTAGATATCTTGAATCGTATGCAAGCAGCTTTTCCCAAACAAATCATCATCAATCCAGTAGATTATGAAGAAATATCCACAGTAGACGCTAAATTAGTTCACCTAGCTCAAGAAATTAACGGCACTTTAGTAACAAATGATTATAACTTGAGTAAAGTGGCTAATTTACAAAAAGTTGAAATTCTCAATATTAATGATTTGGCTCAAGCTATGCGTCCCATATATCTACCAGGAGATACTATTGAGATTAAAGTTATTAAACAGGGAAAAGAACCCACTCAAGGTATCGGCTACTTAGATGATGGTACTATGGTAGTTGTAGAAGAAGGACGCAATTACGTGGGAGCAGAAGCAAGAGTAGTAGTAACATCAGCTCTGCAAACCTCCGCAGGGCGCATGATTTTCGCTAAACCCCAAGCTTCAGTAACTGCTTAAACGACTTCCACGCTTTTAAAGAGGGCGTGGAAGTAACAGAAAAAAAAGTAATTTAAGCTCTTCCTCTCTTTGGCTGACTTGATTATTAACCCATAAGTTTCAGTAGTAATGTTAAAGCTGTTGTAACTAAAGTTTACGAAAACCGGAACTTATGTCGGTAGAGTTGCGGTCAGAAAAACAGGTAGTTTTAACATTAAAA
>NZ_JALKVM010000168.1:0-2454 GCF_057440575.1 Johannesbaptistia floridana | reverse complement strand
CTCCCTGCTCCCTGCTCCCTGCTCCCTGCTCCCTGCTCCCTGCTCCCCCTCTCCCGGAGCTCCCTAAGATAGAGGGGTCTTTTCAATTCCCTGACAAACAAAACCTGCCCAATGATAAGGATGACAAAAAGGATAATCTTGCCTAGATAATTTATCTAAATTTGATTTAATCTTTTCTAGTTTTCCTGTCAATTTTAAACGCAGATTTCGTTTCTTACCTATTCTTTCTTCAAGTTTTTCTATCTCCTCAATTAATTTTGATTTCTCAGGAGAATTCTCTTGATATTTTTTTAACTGTTCTTTTTTTCTTTTTTTCTCATCAGCTAATTCATCCTCTAAATCCTCCAATTGTTCTATATTTTTTCTTAACTTAACTGGCAGAACTTCAATTATTTCTGGTACATATTTTTCTAGTTCTTTTCCTGTTAACTTGCGTAATCTTTCTTGGGCTTTTTTCACAGCAACTGGTGGGATTTCTCGCTCTAACTCTTCATAGAAAAATATCGAAAAGAAAGCCGTGGATAATTCGTTCACTGCCCACAGGGTAGATATTACTATTCTTGCCCCTGCTGTTAAAAATCCCCCCGCTATGGTTAAAACTTCATCATTATGGGCTTGTAAATTACTGCCTAATGCCGTTTCACAACAGGAGAGGAAAACTAAATATAATTCCGGTAATCGCATAAACAGTAAATCTACCAATTTTATTTCTCCATCTCCTAGTTTTAAAGCAGAATAATCTGAATTATCGAGTCTAGAGGAGGCGTGGTGGGAGGTGTGTAGGTGGTTAATTTGTTCTTTTTCTAAAAGATGAAGGTATTTTTTTAGGGTGACTTGTTGACTGCCTGTTAATTCCTTGATTTTTCGTGATTGTTGATAGATTTCTTTGACTTTATGGCATTCATAAAGGGTAAAGAATAAGTCGTCAGTGGCATTTTCTACAATGGCGGTTTTCTTGGTGACAACAGGTGCATATTCACTACAGAATTTTAAGATTAAGCAACTAGGTAGGGTGCGAAGGATATATTTATCCCCTAGGGTTAATTCTCCTGACTCTAGAGATTTGAGAGGCAGAATGCCCAAGGGTATAATATGTAGGTCTAGATGAGGTACTAAAATTAGTTGTTTAATCTCTTCTCCTAAATATTCTTTGACTAATTTGTCTATTTGCAATCTTTGGGCAAGATTTTCCATGACTGTATTCATATTATTTAGCCAGTCTCGTTTATCTTGTTGTATAAATTCTAAGTAGGGTAATAACCAATTATCCCGAAGATATGTGGTTAATTTTTCAATTCCTTGCCCTTGACAAGTTAATATTTGAATATCCCCAGTTTTCTTGACGATAAATATATGGGTATCTTCTTGGGTGGTGAAGAAACTCACAATCCCACTGTGATTATCTGGCACTAAGGCTTGAAGTGTCTGAATATCTAGGCGGGGAGGTTGAATTTGTTCGGCAAAACGGGAGTCAATGGCACGAATTCGACGGTCAATTTCAGTTAATTGTGTTTCTAATTTAGCGATTTCAGCGTTTTTAGCTTGAAAACGAGCTTTGATTTGTTGGCGTTTGGTATTTAATGCTAATTCTCTAGAATCATGATTATTCTCTAGGGATTTATCTTGGGGGTTATCTAGGTGAGGGCGGTCAGTAATTAAATTATTGAGGCGTTGGTTGATTTGCTGTCTTTGTGACCAGAGTTTCACCCTTTGAGGAATTTCACCATCTGGGTGGGTATCTTTGGTATTCATAATATCAGCTAAACGACGACTGCGAGAACTTTCTACATATTCAAGGGCTTTGTTAATGTCTTTGATTTGCACTAAGGATTGAATGATATTTTCATAAACAATGATATTTTCAGCGATAATCTGTTGACGGCGTTGTTCATCCATTGATTGTAGGCGACTATCTTCAATAATTTCAATGGCGATGGCATAATTTTCAATGGCTTGGTGCCATTGTTTTTCTTTGTAGTAAAGGTTGCCTAGGTTACAGCGCGTTTTTAAACAATCTAAGGGTACAAGCTCCCGTTTAAATTCTAATAGGGCGTTTTGATAGGATTTAATCGCAGATTCTAGATTCTCACCCCGGTCTCCTTTGATTCTGTCTTTGTAAGCAAGTCCCAAATTATTTTGGGTGGTTGCCCAATCTAAGGGTACAAGCTCCCGTTTCCATTCTAATAGGGCGTTTTCATAAGATTCAATGGCAGATTCTAGATTCTCACCTGGGTCTCCTTTGATTCTCTGGCTGTAAGCTGTTCCCAGATTATTTTGGGTTCCAGCCCAATCTAAGGGTACAAGCTCCCGTTTCCTTTCTAATAGGGCGTTTTGATAGGATTTAATCGCAGATTCTAGATTCTCACCCCGGTCTCCTTTGATTCTGTTTCTGTAAGCTGTTCCCAGATTATTTTGGGTTCCAGCCCAATCTAAGGGTACAAGCTCCCGTTTCCT
>NZ_JALKVM010000167.1:0-2458 GCF_057440575.1 Johannesbaptistia floridana | reverse complement strand
TTTTGAATCAAACATATTTATTTTGAGAAAGCAGGGAGCACCGGAGCACGGGAGCACCGGAGCACGGGAGCAGGGAGAGGGGTTTTTGGCTTTGTAATTAATCTCCTTTCAACCTTACTCTAATCAATAATTTTCTCTTAACAAAAGCAGTATTGGGTGGCGCTTGATATATACACCGATTTAAGTTATAGAAATGGAGCAAAGGAAAAAATATTTCTTGCTCTTAGAATGGTTACAACGGTCAAACTCTCTTAAAATAAATAAAAAAGTCCCACTTTCAGTGTTATTTTAACTTAAAATTCATAAAAAAAACCTGACACCTACTCAGTTGAGGAGACTTTTTGTCTAAGTAGGTAGGTAAAATTCTTAAAAAGTACAGCTATTCCTACAAAACGAAAACAGAACTAAATACTAGATCGCTAAAGATATTCTTCTTCTGTCACTATGGTAGAGAGCGATCGCCACCATCATTATAGTAAGTCAATTGGGAGTTTCTGCTAAGAAATAAAGCAGCAATCTCTTTCTAGATATGGGGTGTATAATTGTTGTGTGTTTATTGGACTAAAGTCCAACTACGAACCTAGTTTTTAACTGGGGTATATCAACCCGATTTAGATTTAACAACCTGACGGGATGACAAGGTGACTAAAAACCTTATTGAGACTAAAGTAGGGTGCGAAGCGTGCGAAGCCCGTAACGCACAACTATTATGTCATGATTTCCTGATAATATCAAGTCTGTTGAATTAGTTATATGATCAGATATCTATGAGTTCTAGATTTATTCAGCAAGCCCTAAATACTAGATCGCTTTTCAGATATGTGAACCACAAAGATATTCTTCTTCTGTCACTGTGGCAGAGAGCGATCGCCACCATCATTATAGTAAGTCAATTGGGAGTTTCTGCTAAGAAATAAAGCAGCAATCTCTTTCTAGATATGGGGTGTATAATTGTTGTGTGTTTATTGGACTAAAGTCCAACTACGAACCTAGTTTTTAACTGGGGTATATCAACCCGATTTAGATTTAACAACCTGACGGGATGACAAGGTGACTAAAAACCTTATTGAGACTAAAGTAGGGTGCGAAGCGTGCGAAGCCCGTAACGCACAACTATTATGTCATTCAATTTAACAGTATCTTTGAAACAAGTACGAGTAAGAATAGCTTGGTTAAAGTTAGTATTTTTAAGAAGAGCTCCTTGGAAATTAGCATCAGTAAGGTTGGCTTTATGAAATTACGTACCACCAATAGATGAACATGGGATTACAAGTCTACGTAACCAAGGCTCTTTGGTTTCATCTTTAAGAGTACGATAGCCAATATACGAAGCAAATAGAGAGAATGCTCCGGATCCGGCGAAGGCGAAGGCGAAGGCGAAGGCGAGGAAGATAGCCCCCCCAGATTTTGGCGATAGGTGATAGTACAAAAAATAATCAAAATGATTAAACTTACCAATCCTGATACTTGATTCTCAACACTGCTAGTATCAAAATATCTATGACAAATTAATCCACTGACAACTCAGCAACGCCTTCCTATCAGCTTTTGAAAAAGAAAATTGTTACAATTAATTAATAACGAAAAAAACTAAATCAAGTCTATGACTACAGTTTTAAATCTTGAGTCTATTATCTCTTTAAAAAGAGAACAATTCTATAAACTTTGCGTTGATAATCCAGAATTGCAATTAGAAAGAAGTCCTAGAGGAGAGTTAATTATTATGCCCCCAGTCGGTGGTGAAAGTGGCAGAAAAGAATCCCGTCTTAATTTTCAAATTAGTTTGTGGAATGAAGAAACCTTACGGGGTATTGTTTTTAGTTCATCGACTATTTTCAGTTTACCAAATGGAGGAGATCGCTCTCCCGATGTAGCATGGGTATCTTTAGAAAAATGGAAAAAATTAACCTTAGAAGAAAAAGAAGGCTGGCCGCCTATTTGCCCTGATTTTGTCATTGAATTAAGATCAAAAAGCGATCGCTTAAAACCACTACAAGAGAAAATGCAAGAATATTTAGATTCAGGATTAAAATTAGGATGGTTAATTAACCCCCAACAAAAACAAGTAGAAATTTATCGGCAAAATAAAGAAGTAGAAATTGTTAATATGCCAGTCAACTTATCAGGAGAAGATGTTTTACCACAATTAAACCTAACTTTAGATTACTAACGGTTCGGTTTTGTTGCAAAGAATGATGAAAGATAAAATAATTCTATCTGTATCTAACTTTTTTAAGCAGCAACCTCAAAAAGTGATTCAACAAATTCTTTTTGATATACACTATCCCTATGACAAACTCCATTTACTGAGATCTTGCACGAGTACTCTTGTACTAATTTAGCTGTCAGAAAAATTCATTCATTTACTTAGACCAAAGCACGCAAGTGCAAAAGTACTAAATAGGCCAACAGGCGAGAGGGGGAGAGGGGGAGAGGGGGAGAGGGGGAGAAATATGGT
>NZ_JALKVM010000166.1:0-17289 GCF_057440575.1 Johannesbaptistia floridana | reverse complement strand
AGAAAAAGCAGCTAGTCTGACAAAAGAAGTATGTAAACAGCTCAAAAGTGCGATCGCCAAAGTAGGATGTGAAGATTTCTTAGTAGTGAGTCGTTCAGATTCTACATTAAGAGGACACTACCCCATAGAAACAGATGTAATTGCCGCCGAGTTAGGAGGTTTTGACGCTCATTTCCTAGTGCCTGCTTTCTTTGAAGGAGGCAGAATCACCAGAGATAGTATCCACTACCTCCTAGTCAATGGCAGAGAAACTCCAGTCCATGAAACAGAATTTGCCAGGGATTCAGTATTCGGCTACAGTCACAGTTACTTACCAGATTATGTAGCAGAAAAAACCCAAGGGGAGATACCAGCAGAAAAAGTAACCAGATTTTTACTATCAGATATCCGCAACGGTACCCAAGAAAAACTCAAGGAACTACATAATAACCAGTGTGTAGCAGTAGATGCTGAAACCCAAACAGATTTAGATAAGTTCGCTGAAGATATTCTAGCAGTAGGTTCACAAGGAAAAAGATTTCTCTTTCGTAGTGCCGCTAGTCTCCTGACATCTCTTGCTCAATTACCACCTCAACCAATTGCACCAGAGGCGATGAGTGAATATAAACCCACAGATAAACCAGGAGTAATATTAGTAGGTTCTCATGTACGTAAAACCACAGAACAATTAGAAAGACTACTAGAAGAACCAGAGATAGTGGGAATATTAGTAGATGTAGTCAGACTCAAAGAAAACCCTGATAGCCGCAGTTTAATTTTTCAAGAAATTCTTCAGAAAGTAGAACAAGTGCATCAAGCAGGAAAAACACCAGTAATTTATACTAGTAGAGAAGAAATTGTTTTTAACAGTATAGATGAACGTCTTACCTTTGGAGGCGTGGTTTCTTCCTTACTTATGGAAATAGTACAAAATTTGCCAAGATCAATCAGCTTTATAATAAGTAAAGGAGGTATTACTTCTAACGATGTTTTAAGCCAAGGACTTAACCTAAATTCAGCCCGTCTACTAGGTCAAATTATCCCCGGTTGTTCAATAGTGAGAACTGCGGCTAATCATCCTCAATTTCCTAACTTACCAGTAGTTTTATTTCCTGGGAATGTAGGAGACTCCCATGGCTTAACTACTGTTTATCATCGTTTAAAATAAACTACTAATTTTTAGTAGATTTTTTGACCTTCAGGGCTAATAATAGAGAAAAATTAACATGAAATCATCTGAAGTTTCTAGCTCTGCGTCTATGTCTCTAGTAGATTTTAATTCAAAAATAAGATTGAAACGTGTGGGGGATAAATTATTTATATATTTACCTCAAAACTCTGAATTCGATTTAGAGTTAAACTGGACAGAATTGTGTAATGATTTAAGTGAAAGTTTGCATCTGCAAGGAAATGAAGGAAAATGGTCGCCAGACACAGTAGTTTATCTAATTGCCAAAAATCAATTGGTTGATGGCAGAAAACTACAAAAGTTAGCTACAACCCTAGGGGAAGTAGAACTGAAATTGACATGGGTCTCCACTAGTAGACGCCAAACTGCTGTAGCAGCAGCAACAGGCGGCTACTGTGTTGAACAAAAATCCACCGAAGCACCTTTGACAGGCAAGCAAGCTCTAAAAAACTCTCTACCTTTAGCGGAACCTTTATACATACAATCAACTATTCGCTCAGGAAAAGAAATACGCCACCCAGGTACAGTAATTATTACAGGAGATATTAATCCAGGCGGCACAATCATCGCTCAAGGTAATATCTTAATCTGGGGAAGATTAAGAGGAATAGCTCACGCAGGGGCCCAAGGCGATCGCCAATGTTGTATAATGTCCTTAAAAATGGAACCTACTCAGTTAAGAATCGCTGATTTAGTGGCAAGGGCCCCAGATAATCAAGCCTCGGAATCAGAGCCAGAAGTTGCTTATATTAACAAACAAGGAATATGTATTTCTCAAGCAATTAATTTTGCTAAAGCTCATTATTTCTCCCAAGAAGAGCAAGCTTGGCTAGATTCTCAAACACAAATCATAGATTACTGAAAATAATATGACTAGAATCATTGTAACTACATCTGGAAAAGGCGGCGTTGGTAAAACTACAATTACGGCTAACTTGGGTATGGCTTTGGCAAGCTTAGGGCGTAAAGTGATTCTTGTTGACGCAGATTTCGGTCTGCGCAATTTAGATTTGATATTAGGTTTAGAAAATCGCATTGTTTATACAGCAATGGATGTGATCGAAAATCAATGCCGTATTGAACAAGCTTTAGTCAAAGACAAACGTAAAACTAACCTGTTTCTCTTAGCAGCAGCCCAAAATCGCACCAAAGACGCCGTCAAACCAGAAAAAATGCGAGAACTAATCAATGAATTGTCAAGTAGGGCTGATTATATTTTCGTAGATTGTCCGGCAGGTATAGAAGCAGGATTTCAAAACGCAATCATTGCAGCCAAAGAAGCTTTAATTGTTACTACTCCAGAAGTGGCTTCCGTGCGAGATGCAGACAGGGTAATAGGTTTGCTCGATGCTCAAGGAATCAAAACTATTCGACTAGTTATCAACCGGATTAAACCAGAAATGGTTCAAATCAGTGAGATGATGACACCAGAAGACATCATGGAAATTTTAGCAATTCCTTTAATCGGCCTCATACCTGATGATGAACGTATTATTATTTCTAGCAATCGGGGTGAACCTCTGATTCTTAGCCCTAAGAATTCTTTACCAAAAATTGCTATTAACAATATTGCTCGTCGTCTAGAAGGAGAAAAAGTTCCCTTTTTAGACTTGATGGCTATGCACGATAATTTGATTAATCGTCTTCGTCGTTTCTTCAAAGCATAAGTGAAACCCATAAGTAAAACCCCGAACTATTATGAATCCCCTAAAAAAAGTAATTCAACATTTATCTCCAGGAAGTTTCTCTATAAGTAGTAGAACTGCTGCTAAAAATCGTCTAAAATTAGTCATAGCACACGATCGCTCCGGGCTAACTCCAGAAATGATGGAGTCTATGCGTAGAGACATCATAAAAGTGCTCGCTCGCTATGTAGAAATTGATACCGATGAAATGGATTTTTCTATAGAAAATGATCAAAGGATAACTTCTTTGATGGCTAACTTACCAATTCGCCGAGTTAAACTAGTCTCGGAATGGGCTAATCAGGAAAATTAAATTAACATTAATTAGCAACGCAACTTGTTTCAAAACTTGTTAATGTCAAAATTTCTTGACATTGTGAATAGATTTTGTGATTAAAACGAGAGATAATAAAATGTCAGAAGAATCAAAATATTCAAGCCAATCATCAAAAATAATTTTGAGTATCTTAAGTACCCCATTTCTACTAACTATAATAGCTATAGAAAACTTAGAAAAGTCTTTGATAGATATGGGTAAAGCATCAGAGGAGGTATTTAGGGGAGAACGCCTACCAATTCTCAATTCACCAAGAAATAGAACAAAGAACACCATAAATCAACAGCATAATACATAAATATCGTCAACAGGTGCCATAATTTTAAGTGTGATAGGTTTGAAGACATAAAACCCGGTCTGAAAGCTAAAAAATGTAAATATATAGATATATTAAGTAAAAAATATGAGTTCAGTTATTCGTTCATCCACATCAACTTCAGAAGTAAACATTATCTCTACATCTGAACTGTCTCTGCAACACCGACTAAAGCTAATAGAAGAAATTTGGCAATCAGTATTAGAATCAGAGTGCGGCAAAAAACTAGTTAATCTTCTCAATAAACTCCGCTCAATGTGCTCACCGGAGGGAAAAACGACAGAAGTATCAGAATCCTCAGTGCATCAACTAATTGAGAAACTAGAAATAAATGACGCTCTCAAGGCAGCTCGCGCTTTTGCATTGTATTTTCAACTAATAAATATAGTAGAACAACACTACGAACAAAGAGATCAGCAAATGCTGAGACAGACACTTCACCAAGATTTACCCAATCAAGGTAATGGAGAGCAATCCAAAAACAGAGAAAAAAATCAGAATATCTCAAGATCTAGCCATTATTTGGGAGAAAAAAGTTTTTTTAGCGAAAACCTAGCTAAAGCAGTAAAAACAGGCAACTTTCATCGACTATTTCCCTATCTCAAAAAAATGAACGTACCTCCCCAAACAATAGAACAACTTCTATCAGACTTAGATATAAGATTGGTATTCACCGCACACCCTACAGAAATTGTGCGCCAAACAATTCGCAAAAAACAACGACGAATTGCCAAAATTTTAAAACAATTAGACCAAGCAGAAGAAGCTTTAACAGGAATAGGCATAAGTGAATCCTGGGAAAGTGCAAGAGCAAAAGCAGAATTAACTGAAGAAATTCGTCTATGGTGGAGGACAGACGAGCTACATCAATTTAAACCCACAGTATTAGATGAAGTGGACTATGCCCTACACTACTTTGAAGAAGTACTTTTTGATGTAATTCCTGAACTTTCCCAAAGATTAAAACAAGCAACGGAAAAATACTTTCCCCAATTATCTACAGCTAATAGTAACTTTTGTAAATTTGGTTCATGGGTAGGAGGAGATCGGGACGGCAACCCTTTTGTAACACCAGAGATAACTTGGAAAACAGCCTGTTATCACCGCAACTTAGTACTAAACAAGTATTTAAACGCAATTCACCGACTAGACGACATCCTCAGCCTTTCCTTACACTGGACAAGCGTACTACCAGAGCTCCTAGACGCTTTAGAACAAGACAGTCTAACCATGCCGGAAATCTACGAAAGTTTAGCAATTCGTTACCGTCACGAACCCTATCGGTTAAAATTAGCATATATTGCTAAACGCCTACAAAATACAGCTAAGAGAAATGAGCGATTAGCTAACTTAGAAGAATGGACAAAATTAACTAATCTCGAAAGCAAGAATATTTATAAATCCAAAACCGAGTTTTTAGAAGAATTAAAACTAATTCAACAAAGCTTAGAAAATACAGGAATTAGCTGCCAAGAACTAAACAACCTAATTAGTCAAGTAGAAATATACGGCTTTCATCTCACAGAACTAGACTTCCGTCAAGAATCTTCCCGTCACTCAGAGGCGATCGAAGAAATAGCCAGCTATTTGCAAATTCTCAGTCAACCCTACAATCAACTCAGTGAAGCAGAAAAAACAGCTTGGTTAGTTTCAGAATTACAGAGCCGTCGCCCTCTAATTCCCAAAGAAATGCCATTTTCTGATAAAACAAAAGAAACTGTTGAAACTTTGCAGATTCTTAAAAAACTACAAAAGGAATTTGACAAAGATATCTGTCAAACCTACATTATTAGTATGAGTAATGATGTAAGTGATGTACTAGAAGTACTACTCCTAGCTAAAGAAGCAGGAATTTATGACCCAGTTAATTGTTCAGGAAACCTACGGATTGTTCCCCTCTTTGAAACAGTAGATGACCTAAAACGAGCTCCAGAAGTGATGACTAATTTATTTTCTCTGACTCTCTACCGTCAATATTTAGCAGGAGGAACAGCAGAAAACGGACTAGAACCACTAGACCTTCAAGAGGTGATGCTAGGTTACTCTGACAGTAACAAAGACTCTGGATTCTTAAGTAGTAATTGGGAAATTCATAAAGCTCAAAAAGCGCTGCAAAAAGTAGCTGAACAATTTAATATCAAACTACGTCTTTTCCACGGCCGAGGTGGTTCCGTAGGGAGAGGAGGAGGTCCTGCTTATGCCGCGATTATGGCCCAACCAACTAGTACCATCAAAGGACGAATTAAGATTACCGAACAAGGAGAAGTGTTAGCTTCTAAATACTCTCTACCAGAACTAGCTTTATATAATCTAGAAAGCGTTGCTAGTGCAGTAATTCAAGCAAGTTTATTAGGTTCGGGATTCGACGATATTCAACCCTGGAACGAAATTATGGAAGAATTAGCCAGCCGCTCTCGTTCTGTGTATCGTGGTTTAATCTATGAAGAACCAGACTTTCTTGATTTCTTTATGTCAGTCACTCCTATTCAAGAAATTAGTCAATTACAAATTAGTTCTCGTCCCGCAAGACGCAAAGGAGGAAAAAAAGACCTGAGTAATCTTAGAGCAATTCCCTGGGTCTTTAGTTGGACCCAAAGTCGCTTTCTTCTTCCTGCATGGTACGGAGTTGGCACAGCTTTAGAAGAATTTATTCAGGAAGAACCAGAGGAAAATCTCAAGTTATTGCGCTACTTCTACTTGAAATGGCCGTTTTTCCAAATGGTGATTTCTAAGGTAGAAATGACTCTGTCTAAAGTAGATTTAGAAATGGCCCATCATTTTGTCTGTGAATTATCAAATCCTGCCGATAGTTCCCGTTTCCAAAATCTTTATGACCGGATTTCTCAAGAATATTATCGTACTTGTGCGATAGTTTTGAGCATTACTCAAAATGAACGTCTTCTTGATGCAGACCCAGAATTACAACGTTCAGTACAGTTGCGCAATGGTACTATTGTGCCTCTCGGTTTCTTACAAGTGTCTCTGTTAAAACGTCTTCGTCAATATACTAATCAAGAACAGTCAGGTTTAGTTCATTTCCGCTACTCCAAAGACGAGTTACTCAGAGGTGCCTTGTTGACTATCAATGGAATTGCCGCAGGCATGAGAAATACAGGTTGAAGAAATTAAAGCTACTGAATTGACTGTGAAAATTTAGGAGCTGGCAATACTCATAGAAAGGTGTTTGACAAGAGAAAGGAATGGAACCCAGTAACAACCTCACTTTTGTCTATTTGTATTGCCCTATCAACTAGTAATAAATTGAAGTAAAAAAACTGCTGTATTTAAACCTTGACAAAAGAGCCTAGATATAGTAATGTGACCTCGGATATTAATCAAGAAAATATCTGCAAGTTAAGTTTTTTACAATTAGCTCTTAATGGCATGAGGATAAAAGCTAGGTAAAATTGAACTCCTTGTCTAGTAGTAATGACGGGTATGGTAACTCGTTGTGATTTATGACAATAACTCCGATTAACTAAGAAATTAAGCTACTAGATGGTTAGACTAAAGTCTTGGGTAGCGGAAATATTTGCTTATTAATCAGGAATTAACTAGAAAACTTGAGCAACATTGACGACAATAAAGATTATGAATGCTTATCAACCACTCCCTTCTCCCGAACCCAAAAACAATAAAAGAAAAAAAAGAGCTTATGATAGCCAAAGTAAAGCTAAAAGAATTTTAGCCGCAGAACTAAGTCTTAAGTTAACTATTAATAGTGTTATAGTTTTAGCAACGTTACTGAGCTTATATAAACTTTTACCCTATTATCTGTCGCAACAAAGTAAATTAAAAGAAGTAAGAAATGAAATCAAAGATACTCAAAACCGAGTAGACCAACTAACAGAAGAATTTACCTATTACTTTGACAGTAAACAATCCCAGATGTTGATCAAAAAATATAGTCCTAAGATAGATGAAAGAGAAATAGTAATATTTTGGCGCGAAGACGAATAAGTTGATAAACAAAGCAATTTGATCTATATTAAATATATCGCTCAACAGCTCACTAAAGGTAATAACTTGGGGTTGTAAATGGGAAAGCCGTTCTTGGTAACAAGTCGGTTCTCTACAGAAGCTATGAGCCGAAGGGCATCTTCTGTAAAGAGGGCAACTGGCATAGCCCGCGATTTACCTGTTCAATTAACTTTAGATTTGGTGGTTGCTAGTCAACATAAGCTAATCTTTGGTCCTACTTCAGGTGAGTCCGAATAATTACAATTTGCTCCGTTTTCTTACGGTTTAAAGATGTCAGGGACAAAACCTATCGCCTTGATATAAGACTAGCTGTTTTTTTTCAAGCAGAAAGCAGTCAATTGGGTAGGAAGCCAAGGCTATAATTGTAGATTTGACCTTGGTAGTTCACAGTGTATATAAGTAGACTCAATAAAAAAAGCCGATATGCATCTAAGTGAAATTACTCACCCCAACCAATTACATGGTTTGTCGATTCGGCAACTAGAAAACATCGCGCGACAAATCAGAGAAAAACATTTACAAACAGTATCAACCAGTGGAGGACATCTAGGACCTGGACTAGGCGTTGTAGAATTAACCATAGGACTTTATCATACCCTAGACTTAGAAGTAGATAAAGTAGTGTGGGACGTTGGTCATCAAGCCTATCCTCATAAAATGCTCACAGGCAGATACAATCAATTCCACACGCTACGTCAAAAAGATGGAATAGCAGGGTATCTGAAGCGTTGTGAAAATAAATTTGACCATTTTGGTGCAGGACACGCCTCTACAAGCATTTCTGCCGCCCTAGGTATGGCTTTAGCCAGAGATGCCCAAGGAGAAGAATATAAAGTAGTGGCGATAATTGGCGATGGAGCTTTAACTGGTGGAATGGCATTAGAAGCCATAAATCACGCAGGACATCTACCAAATACAAACTTGATGGTAGTGTTAAATGATAACGAAATGTCAATTTCTCCTAATGTAGGAGCAATTTCACGCTATCTTAATAAAGTTCGACTCAGTGAACCTATTCAATTTATTTCAGATAATTTAGAAGAACAATTTAAACATCTGCCATTTTTTGGGGAATCTCTAACCCCTGAAATGGAAAGATTCAAAGAAGGTATGAAAAGATTAGCAGTGCCCAAAGTAGGTGCTGTGATTGAAGAATTAGGTTTTACTTATTTTGGTCCTGTAGATGGTCATAATTTACCAGAACTAATTCACACCTTTAAACAAGCCCATCGGGTAAAAGGTCCTGTATTAGTTCATGTAGCCACTGTAAAAGGCAAAGGTTATGAACTAGCAGAACAAGACCAAGTAGGTTACCACGCCCAAAGCCCCTTTGATTTATCCACAGGTAAAGCCATACCATCTAGTAAACCAAAACCACCTAGTTATGCCAAGGTTTTTGGACATACTCTGACTAAACTAGCTGAAAGCAATCCCAAAATTATCGGCATCACCGCCGCCATGGCCACAGGTACTGGTTTAGACAAGCTACACTCTAAATTACCTAAACAGTATATAGATGTAGGCATTGCCGAGCAACACGCAGTAACTTTAGCCGCAGGTTTAGCCTGTGAAGGGATGCACCCAGTTGTAGCAATTTACTCAACCTTTTTACAACGGGCTTACGACCAAATTATTCATGATGTCTGTATTCAGAATCTTCCAGTATTTTTCTGCTTAGACCGTGCCGGAATTGTCGGTGCCGATGGCCCCACTCACCAAGGAATGTATGATATTGCTTACCTGCGTTGTATCCCCAATATGGTGATTATGGCGCCAAAAGATGAAGCCGAGTTACAGGAAATGCTAGTTACTGGCGTTAACTATACTGAAGGACCAATTGCGATGCGTTATCCTCGGGGTAGCGGTTTTGGTGTTCCTTTGATGGAAGAAGGTTGGCAAGCTATTCCTATTGGTAAAGCAGAAGTGCTGCGTACAGGGGAAGATATCCTATTATTGGGTTATGGTTCCATGGTGAATACAGCTATGCAAACAGCAGAAATACTCGGTGAACACGGAATTGAAGCCACTGTAATTAATGCTCGTTTTGTTAAACCCCTAGATACAGAATTAATTCTACCTTTGGCAAAACGTATAGGCAAAGTAGCAACTATCGAAGAAGGCTGTGTTATGGGCGGTTTTGGTTCCGCTGTAAGTGAAGCCCTGATGGATAATAATGTGCTAGTACCCCTAAAACGTTTTGGTATTCCCGATAAATTGGTAGACCATGCTCAACCAGATGAAGCAAAAGCGGCCATAGGCTTAACTAGTTCTCAAATCGCTCAAGAAATTACCGCGGCTTTTTTCCAAGAAAAGCAAGCTACTGAGATTGGGGATAAAATTCATAAATAGTTGACAAGGGATAATTCAAAAGCCTCTCACTACTGTTAAATCTCTTTTTTAAGTAGCGGCTTTATCAATAAACCTATTCATTTAAGTCAAAAAGGCTTGTTTGAATAGGTTTACTATTATATAGGGCTTGCTTAATAAATCTTAAACTTTGATTTTTTCTGAATTTAATACTAAATCCTGTTATCAAAACTTATTTATTTTTCTATCTCTTCTAAAGCACAGAAAGCCTTTCGCTCCCTGCTTTGGTGCTCAGAAGTTTCTTGATAAATATCATTTCATTATTAAATCTAATATAAGCGGGTTTTCTCTTCAAAAAAGAGCAAAACCTTATTGCGTATTATATAATAATATTTATATTCTTTGAGCACCTAAAAAAAGTTACTAATATGTTAAGCTCAAGATAAAAAATTGACGAGAAAGATTATCTTTATCTCAAATGTGAACAGAAAACTCCCGTTAAATCTCTCCCGAGATTAACGAGGCAACAGTCACATTAATTCTTCATTATTCAATTGCGGGGTCCCACCGAGAGAGATGATTAGACGGAAACACATAAGCCTAAAGTCAATTAAGAAGTAGTTTATTTTGAAAGAAGAATTAAATAGTATTTCGTTTGTATATACTTAAGCTGGAGAGAAGTGAAATTTAATTATGGCAAAATTTAATATAATACAGAGTGGTAATCGATTCAGTAACTCCTTTTTAAGCATAATAGCCATCGCTCTAGCTTGGTTAGTTTTAAACAGAACGACTTTAAACTGGTATCTTATCACTTTACAACAAGCGTCCTTAGTGAGTTTATGTATTCTAGCAGGGGGAATCGTGTTACTGGTAGTTCAAGGGCTGAGGTATTGCCAAGAGTTTTATGTAGAGCCAAATCTTGAATTACGTCCTACACCGATAATCTTGTTATTTAGTTGTGCGATTGGTTCGATAGCGGCTCACTGGTGTTTAGATATCGACCAAATTCCAGGATTACTATTTATTATAGGAACTTATGCAATTTTAGGATTGTTTATAAAACCAAAGCAATGGCAACAGGGTTTACCAGTAGGGATAGCCATCGCTCTAATTTTACCTTTTTGTGTTCAATTTCAAGTGGGCATAGGATATACCCTACGTTCTTTAACTGCCCATTTTGTGGAAACAATCTTACACATTGGAGAAATTAAGGCGATTTCCTCAGAAGATATTATTATCTTAGAAAACAGTATTAGCCGTGTCGATTTACCTTGTAGTGGTTTAAAAAGTTTATGGACTGGCACAATATTTTTAGTAGTAGCAACAGCAGTAGAAAACCGAGTCATCAATAGCCGATGGCTAGGAATTTGTGTAATAAATTGGGTACTCCTATTTCTGGCTAATGCCAATAGAGTGTTAATTTTAGTCTTGCTACAGGGAGTTTTGGAACAGCCCTTGTGGGCAAAAATGTTGCATACAACGATAGGAGGATTGGCTTTTGCTATTGTATGTTTGATAACTTTACTGTTACTGCGTTGGTTAGTTCCCAAACAATCACCAATACCTTTAGTAGCTACAGAAACTGAGACAAATTCTCCAAAGGTTAAGTATAAATTAGCCCATAGTCTCATTTTAGGCTGTTTAATCAGCTTAATGATTATTCCCACAGCTCCTGTTAAAACTTTATCCCCAGAAACCTTAGAGTTAGAGTTTCCCTCTACAGTAATTGCTGAACCCTTAGCTTTAGGTAGCTTTGAAGAAAAGTTTTTTGCTAAGTATCCTGAAGCAAAGGCGCAAAAGCATAGATTTGAGTATAAGAATCTTACGGGTTCAATCCTATTGGTAGGTAGTTATACTTGGCAAGCTCAACATGCTCCAGAAAACTGCTTTATTAATCGTTTTTACATCGACGAGATGAAACGCTATCAACTGATTCCTGGGGTTACAGGACGTTGGCTATCCCTAGACCATGGGTCCCAATCAGCGGTATATTGGCTACAATCTTCACAGGGCACCACAGACGATTTTTTAATAAGATTTTGGCAAGGAATGACCAATCACCAGCCCATGTGGATTATGACTTCTATATTGTTTGATTCTCCTCAAACTCCAGAGGATTTATCTGTACAAAAATTGATCGCAGAACTTCACAACACTATTGATATGACTTTGTTAAAAACACAAAGCTAAAAGCAGTTAATTAATTAATTAATTTAGGAGTCTAACTGACAATGATATTCCCCATATTCTTCTGGAGTTTTAATGTTTGCTTGTTGCTAATTGTATGGTTTGGCTTTGTTCCATTTCTAGCACCTGATTTTATAGCAGATACAATAGCAGGAAATCTTCCTTGGAATTTTTTAGTCGCCTTTGTGGGATTAGTAAGTGTCCCAACTACCACTATTTCTACACGATTGATTCCTCGACATCGTCGAAAAATATCTTTATCTCAGGTATTCTTGGGTATTGAAGCACCCTTATTGATTGTGTGTTTTATCAGAGTATTTCTGGTGCAAGATTTAACTCCTCCTATAATCCTGATGATGTTGACTATTTTTGTAGGGGGTTTCAGTTTTAGCCATTGGATGCTTCAGCCTCAATCTCCAACCAATTATGTGTATAGCTGGATACATTTAGTAACTCATAGCCTGATGTTTAGTTTGTCAGTCTATTTTTTCAGTATATTTATTTTTTTCTTACCAATTCTATTAGTCTTTACTTATTTTATTTTTTTCGCGCCAATTTTCTGGCCATTTTTGGTCATACCCTTGACGCTAATAATTATGTTCATAGGTATGCCCATAGTTTATTTCCAGGCGATGAAAAAAACCGTCAAGACTTTGGTAAACCAATATAATCGCAAATGGGTGCGGGGTTTAATACTTGGGGTAATTGCTATTTGGATTAGCTTATTTATCCTGTTGTCGCAACAACCTCAAGTTCAAACCTGGCAATTATTAGAGAATCCTCCCAAGACTACTTCATCTAGACAAGAGTTGTTAGAAAAATCTAATATGATTCGTAAGGGTTTGTTAAATTCTTATTTGGCTGAATATCGCTACGGTTGGATCGATAATAACTCAATTCACGATATATATACTATCTTTTTGGAGCTAGGGGAAGATTTGGGCGATAACTTGCAATCTGCTTTTGATTTTCTAATTTATCCCCTAAGTTATCATGGTGACTGGAACGATAAAGAAGAGGCAGCTAATTTATACTCATTAGTTTTCGACCAACCAATTCTTAGAGGTGAACACAAGGCGGTTCACAAAGCTATCTCTTCTACTTGGGATCGTGGTGGCGCTAAAGCAGGCTTAGACGATATTAATCAAGAAAGAGTTTTGTTAGAAAGCCAAGATATCACTGTCAAATCCCACCAGAATTGGGCAGAGGTGGAAATTCATGAGGTTTACCAAAACCAAACTGCTAATTTAGAAGAAATATTGTATTATTTCTCCTTACCAGAAAGTGCAGCTATCACTGGACTGTGGCTAGGAGAATCTGGAGATCGTGCAACTCGTTTTCCCTTCCGAATTTCATATCGGGGAGCGGCACAGCAAGTCTATCAAGAGCAAGTGCGTCGTTCTGTAGATCCGGCTCTTTTAGAACAGGTTGGTCCCCGTAATTATCGTCTTCGCGCCTTCCCTATACCCCGTCGCAATCAGGGCAAAATGCACCTGTGGCTGACGTACAAGGTATTGGAAAATGAAGGAAAATGGCCGATACCTCAGTTGGCAGAAAAACGTAATATTTTTTGGAATGAAATTACTCAACGCACTGTAAATGGCAGTCCCTATCCCAGTAGTGACCAATGGATTCCCTCTCTCTCGGCAGACGTAACTCAATCCCCTGTTTATCATACTGTTTTTCCTGACGGAACTTTACTAAAAGCAACTCCCATAACTCCTCAGCAGTATCAACTTCCTCAAAATCAGCGTTTAGCAGTGATTGTTGATGGAACTTACAGTATGAACCAACACCGCCAACAAGTCCAGGAAACTCTATCTTGGTTAGCTAAAAACGTTCAAAAAGATAATAAACTTGACCTGTACTTAACTTCTTTGCCTCCCGTATCACCTCAAAGATGGGATGATTTATCGGGATTTGATAGTAAAGAACTTCTATTCTACGGCACTATGCAACCTAGTCAAATGTTGGAGCAATTTTTATCCCTTCAAGGAGATAGTCAGTATGACGGAATTCTCTTTCTTACTGATTCAGGTAGCTATGAATTAACATCCGATAAAACCGAGGCTTTAACTATTTCTGCACCCCTATGGTTTATTCACCTAGGAGGAATGCAAATGGCCTATGATGATGCTACCTTACAGGCAATTCAGTCTAGTGGCGGTAGTGCAGTAGAAGATGTTCAAACGGCAATTTACCGTATGGGTACTCAAATTCCTCCATTCTCCCTTAGTTCTTCTGAAACCTTAAGTGACATTGTTGATGGCTATGCTTGGACTGTACAAGAGCCAACAAAAAATACTCAATCAGCTCCCAAGCAAATTACACCAACAGGATTTGACGCGATCGCCGCTCGTCAATTTGTTCAACATTTAATTAGTACTACAAAACTACATACTACTCTTGAACTTGAGGGGATTCATGAAATTGCTAAAAACTATGGTATTGTTACTCCCTATTCATCGATGATTGTTTTAGTAAATGATCAACAACACCGAAGACTTGATGATTTAGAATCTAGAGAAGATCGTTTTGATCGCGAAGTTGAAGATCAACAATTGCCTTCTCCTTCTAGTATAAACGTCTCAGGTGTTCCTGAACCAGATGAATGGATCTTGATTATTGTGGGTACAATAGTTTTGCTTGGATTATCCGGGAAAAAACTGATAAATCTGACTGGGTCACAACAAGGTTAAAATGAAGGCAGATGTTAGGTTTTACTCATATCTTGCACTCCTAAAAAAGTACTAAATAGGCCAACAGGCGAAAGGGGGGAGAGGGGGAGAAAGATGGTTTTTAAGTATTTGCATCAATATCTCATAATATAACTGATTAAACGGACTTGATATTACTCATTACTTCAAAACTCATTACTTCAAAACTCATTACTCAACCACCACGAGTAACATTAGGTAAAGATGCAAGATCTGAGTTTTAGGGGTTAGGTTTTTTAAAACTGACTTTCAATCTCATCTGCGCGGTCATCAAATTCACTAGCTTCTTACCCAGGTTTTTAGTACAAATGCACTGGGTGATAGGCTTTTTTTCCCTTGTTTTGCAGCTAAAAATGTTAAAATATTTAAAACCACAATCTATAGTAACTGTAAAAAATATTAACTAATTTTTGCCCTTTCTTCTCTAACCATGACAAAATATAATTCCCGAGAGCAAAATGATTTTCTAGACGATAGTTTATTTGAGAGAAATTCAGAAGAGTTAGACAAAATACTCAGCAGCTTTGGCGCTATCCAAGAAGAATTAAACCATAAACGGGCACAGGAAGTTTTACAGTCTTTGGTAGCTAATTTAGATTTAAATGAAAAAGAAAAAATAGGACTAGAAACAGAAGTAGATAACTTAAGTAATATGCTGGCTAAATTAGAGCAGTCAGTGGTACAAATAGCCGCTTTTGGTATGGTAGGAAGAGGAAAATCTTCTATACTTAATGCTCTTTTGGGAGAAGAAGTTTTTATAACAGGTCCTCTACATGGTGTAACCAAAAAAGCTACCTCCCAACGTTGGCACTTAAATCAAGAAAATTTAGCCGAAAGTGACCAGGAAATTCAAACTCTTACTATTCCCGGTGTAGGTGAATCTTCAATAGAATTGATTGATACTCCAGGAATTGATGAAGTGAATGGCGAAACTAGAGAAGCTTTAGCTAGAGACATAGCTAAAAGGGTAGATTTAATTCTTTTGATTATTGCTGGGGATTTAACTAAGGTAGAATATCAAGCCTTGTGCGAGTTGAGAGAGTATGGTAAACCCATACTTCTGGTGTTTAACAAAATTGACCAGTATCCAGAAGCCGATGCTTTAGCTATTTATCATAAAATTCGTGATGACAGGGTTAAAGAATTGCTATCACCGGAGGAAATAGTGATGGTGGCAGCATCTCCCCTGGTAGTAGAAGCAATACCAGATAGCCAAGGAAAACTAAAGCTACAACGACGCCGAGGGAGTCCCCAAATTGATGATCTAAAATTAAAAATATTGGAAATATTGGCTAAAGAAGGAAAGTCCCTGGTAGCTATTAATACTATGCTTTACGCTGATCAAGTAAATGAAAAAATTATAGAGCGTAAGTTGTTAATTAGAGAAGAAGCAGCCAATGAATTGATTTGGAAAGGAGTAATGACTAAGGCAAGTGCGATCGCCCTCAACCCAGTCACTGTTTTAGACTTGTTTACAGGAGGAGTGGTAGATGTAGTAATGATTATCGGTCTTTCTCGTCTCTACGGTATCCCCATGACTCATACCGCCGCTGTAGGTTTATTACAGAAAATTGCCATCAGTTTAGGGGGAATTAGTGCCAGTGAGTTATTAGCTACCTTCGGTTTGAGTTCCCTCAAAGGCTTGTTAGGCTTAGCAGCTCCCGGGTCTGGAGGTATGTCTTTAGCGCCATATATTTCAGTAGCCTTGACTCAAGGATCTGTGGCGGGCTTATCTACCTATGCGATCGCTCAAGTTACCAAAACCTATTTAGTAAATGGTGCCGCATGGGGACCAGAAGGCCCGAAAACTGTAGTGCAAAATATTTTGAGTTCCCTAGATGAAGCATCTATTCTTAATCGTATTAAGTATGAATTGAGAGCAAAATTAGGAAGAAAATATCCTAAGACTAGATTTTAATTAATAGATTATAAATATAATTATAGCAATGAGCGTTGTAGTGTTAACAATATTTATATTTACAGATCCCCCCTTCCCCCCCTTAACAAGGGGGGCTTTTCATGATAACTGTAAACATCTATTTGGTCATTGCTATAATTTGTATATATGAGTAGAGATGAGCTACTGAAGATTTTAGAAAGTATCCCAGTAAGTCAGTTTAAGAAATTAGTATTTAGTTTAGACGCTCCTAAACAATATTTGCCAGGTGAGAATACACCTAATCTCTAAGATAGCCAAGGGAGATACAGCGAAGCCGAACCTCTCTTCACCCAAGCTTTAGAGATAGCTGAACGAACTTTAGGCATAAATCATCCTACTACCCAAATTATTCGTAACAATCTAGATGACATATTTTAATTTGATAGTTAAACAATGTGATTTGATGATGTTGTGGTGCGTTACACGCACGTTAACGCACCCTACTATAGTTGAGTAATGAGTCTTGAAGTAATGAGTAATGAGTAAAAGAATTAATAATTAAAAGGACATGATATAAGTTTCTGAAGACGAGATAATTAATGGTGCGTTACACGCACGTTAACGCACCCTACACGTGCTAGTAGGGGCGCAAGGCTTGCGCCCACACCAAACTTGCGCCCACACCAAACTTGCGCCCACACCAAACTTG
>NZ_JALKVM010000165.1:0-17487 GCF_057440575.1 Johannesbaptistia floridana | reverse complement strand
TACCCCGGCTTGCGCCCCATACCCCGGCTTGCGCCCCATACCCCGGCTTGCGCCCTCCTTGCCTCACGTTAATTAATCTTGGATATATTCTGTCCCATTCACTAAAGCAAATTCAGCTCGCATAAATTCACGTCCTAGATAGGCAGCATGATCTAGCATAGTTAAAGGACAGGGCTGAGTTTGCTCAATAATTTTTACACAAATTTCCTTAGCGGTTCTGCCTGTATATACAAACGTAGGTTGTCTTTCTACTTTTCCTTTAGTGGGAATAACTTCTCCCGTCTCTGGGTCTACAGCCAAGCCCTTATCATTAATAATGTTGGTATAGTGTTTAGCACAGATTAGTTGAGCTTCGCGATCTAAATAGATGATAAAATAGCCAGCAGGATCTAGGGCTATAAATCTTTTAGACAATTTATCATCAATCTCAGCGATCGCTTCTTGTTGTTGTTGCATAAAATTTTTCTTTCCCTTATTGTTTCACTGGGCTATCTATTATAGCGTTGCCTCCTAGGAAATATGCAATTTTAGCTAATTTCTTCTAAACACTGCCAAATACTTTGTAAAAGAGGTTCCAATCCTTGTTTAGTTACCGCAGAAACCGTAAAAACTTTACTAGAACTCAATTCCCTCAACTGAGAGACTAAATCTTCAACTAAATCTGGGGGCACAGCATCAACTTTGTTTCCCGCAATAATTTGGGGGCGCAAGCCTAAACCATGACCATAGGCTTCTAACTCTGCTTGAATAGTTTTATAATCACCTACTGGATCTACTGCTGTCAGATCAATAAGATGTAATAGTAGACGGGTGCGTTCGATATGACGCAGGAAATCGTGACCTAAACCTACTCCCTGATGGGCACCAGCAATTAAACCGGGTATATCAGCAAAAACTGTTCCATCTCCGGTGGGTTTGCGCACCACACCTAAATTAGGAACTAAGGTAGTAAAGGGATAATTAGCTATTTTTGGTCTAGCAGAAGACACAGAGGCGATTAGAGTTGACTTGCCCGCATTAGGCAACCCAATAATCCCTACTTCTGCTAATAGCTTCAATTCTAGACGCAGATGACGATGTTCTCCTTCTAAACCTGGTAGGGCGTATTCAGGGGCGCGATTTTGGTTACTGAGAAAATGACGATTTCCTAAACCTCCTTTTCCCCCAGTGGCGACACAGAGAGTTTGACCCTTCTTCACTAAATCTCCCAACACTTCCCCCGTCTCTTTATCAATTACAAGAGTTCCACAAGGGACTTCAATTAGGCGATCGCTTCCCGAGGCACCTGTACAATTATTTGGTCCTCCCCGTTTACCATTTTCCCCTTTAAATAGGCGTGAGTATTGGAAATCCAGTAAAGTTTGTAGATTTTCTACAGCTACTAAAATTACCGACCCCCCTTTGCCGCCGTTACCTCCTGCCGGACCTCCTGCGGGCACATATTTTTCTCTACGAAAGGCAACTATACCATCGCCACCGTCACCGCCTTTTACTTCAATTTCTGCTTGATCTATAAATTGCATATTTAACTATCCTTGGGCCGGATCTGGAATTGTAATATCTAAAACTTGAATTTGGTTATTTAAACTTCTCAAAGATGGTTCAATTACCTCTTGGTTACCCACTACTAATATAACTAAATCCTCTGGTCTATAGTAAGTTTGAGCGACTCTGGTGATATCTTCAATGGTAGTTGCTTTTACTTTCTCCAGGTATTGGAAAATAAAATCTTCTGGATAGCCATAGTATTCATAAGTCATCAATCTCAACAGGGTTTGAATTGGTTGAGCAAATTTAAATACAAAGGAATTCAAAAGAGAATTCTTGCCGTAATCTAATTCTTTGGCAGTTACTGGAGTTGTTTGTAATTGCTCCATTTCACCTATGATTGAACTAATAAAATCCACAGTAGCATCGGAACGAGTTTGACCCCCGGCGATAAATAAGCCTGGATAATCATAGTTAGCCTGCCACACACCATACACAGAATAGGCCAATCCTTGGCGCGATCGCACTTCTCTAAACAATCTACCCCCTTGCCCATTTAATATAGAATTCAGTACTGTCAAGGCTGGATAATCGGGATTATCTAGAGTTACACCTAAATGTCCTAGTAAAACATTACTTTGACTCAATTGAGGCTGATTTACTGTAAATATACCTCCTGAATATTTTTGTTTAACTTCCGGTATAGAAATCTTGGGTAATGGTGTATTTACTTGCCAATCGCCGAAATTTGCTGCGATTAGCTTTTTCATAGCTTGGGTATCAAAATCACCTACTATCCCTAATATCACTTGCTCAGGGCGTACATATCTTTGATATAATTGTTCTATGTCTGTTCTCGTTAGAGGTTCTAGGGTAGAATATTCTATGGTTCTGGCGTAGGGACTTTGTTCCCCATAAATTAATTTATCTAATTCACGACTAGCGATATCTCCTGGATTATCATTCCGTCTAGCAATGCTTCCTCTCAATTGAGTTTTAGCCACTTCTACTTGTTCCGCTGCAAATTGAGGGGAGCGCATAATTTCAGCAAATATAGGGATGATTGTGTCTGTATCTTCACTTAAAGCATCAAAACCCATATTAGCTGAGGTTAAACCTACATTTGACTCAATTCTCGCGGCCTGTTGCTCAAGTATCTCATTAATTTCTCCAGGAGAATGTTGTTCTGTCCCACCAACGCGCCAAACTCTCCCCATTAACTCTGCAAGTCCTACTTCCTCATTTGTTTCTAAACGGGAACCAGTTTTAATTATAGCTTGACCACTTATCAATGGTAATTGATGGTCTTCTAATAGGTACACTACCATGCCGTTATCTAATTGATAGCGCTCATAATCGGGTATATTAATCGGCGATAGAGGAGAATAAGTCAACTCAGTATAGTGTTGAGCGTCTCTAGCAACTGCCGAGTCAGAGGAAAACCACAATAATTGAGTTGTCAATATTCCCATAACTAACCACACTAACCATCTGAAATATTTTTTCATAATAATTTGCCCTAGCAATTATTAGCCAAAGAAAAAAGCTCTTGGGAGTCTTTCCATGTTTCGACCCCAAGAGCTTCTTTTCACTCCTTACACACCTCACACTTATCTATTTGTAGCAAATATATTCAGAATTCGTCAGGCACAATATGCCACTTTTTCAATTGTCATAGTATCTACTTGTCTACTTTATTTTTTACTCGGATGCTATTGTAATTGATTGCCAGAACTCCTCTAAATCTTTAGTAGATTGAAGATGGAATACTTGCTTGGCCGCCTTGGCCTTGTTGACATAGTCGCGATATTTGGGCGTTAACTTTTTATTACATAGCCAAACTGTGTAGTAGCTATTTAAGGTGCTTTGCAATAACGGGCTATTTTGAGGATAGCCTTCTGGCGCTATCCAAAAACCTTTGATAAATCTTTTGGTGACCCATAAATAATGCTGAACAACTGGCAAATCGATATAGACTAAAGTATCCGCTAGTTCTAATCTTTCCCATACCGTATCTAACGAACCAAATCCATCAATAATCCAACAGTCTTGTTGCAATATTTCGTTATGGGCAGTTTTATACTGTTGGTCAGAAACTTTTTCCCCTCCTACTCTATATTGGATGAGGTCTAAGACAATTAAAGGTAAACCAGTTCTTTGTGCTAAGCGCTTACTAAGAGTTGATTTACCTCCTCCTGCATTACCAAATACAGCGACTCTTTTCATTACTGCCAGAAATTAAGTATTTATACTAAAAAAAACAATTCTAAATTATACATTTTACTACACCAGTAACTTTGGGTAAAGATGCTTTGGTCTGAATATAAAGGATAGCATAGGCAACGAGGATATGAAAGCTATTGTGCTTAAAGTTTAACCCTGCACAATAGCCACGAAAATTAGTAGAGTGCGTCTTCTTGGTGAGTTATGATTGTGCAATCAGAAGTAGGATAAGCCACGCAAGTTAATACGTAACCTTTTTCGATTTGCTCGTCATCCAAGAAAGATTGATCGCTTTGGTCAACACTACCTGATTCGAGTTTACCTGCACAAGTAGAACAAGCACCAGCACGGCAGGAGTAAGGTAAATCTAGTCCTTGCTCTTCAGCAACATCAAGAATATATTGATCATCAGGAACGTCGATAACTTGTTCTCCATCTGGAGTTTTGAGAGTAACTTTATAATCAGCCATTGGTTTCTCCTCTTAATTGATAGCAATAGTACAGGCGATTTCAACTTAACTTGGAAATAAGTAAGTTTTTATTTACTGTTCACATATTGATATTAAAAGATAAATGACACTATTTGAACCAGCATTAAAAATGAAATTATTAATCAAATATAAAATAAGTTCTACTTATATAATTGTGCTTTTTTAGATTTTGTCTAAGAAGGTAAAGATGCAAGATCTGAGTATAAGTAGTTTGTTGTTCTACAAGAAAAAATCTAGACCAACTATTGTTTAGCCATGATATAATGTTAATACTTAAATGCGACATGAAAAGCTGCATCCGAGAGTGAGATCCAAAGATAAGTCTCCAACCTAGTAGTCAAGGTTGTATCCGCTCGAAGGGGCGTTACTGGTAACAGAAAATAATAGTACTTGCAAATATTTAACCATAATCTTTACCTGGTGCGATCGCTCTTGTTGTGAGAAGATATGACAGCTATTGTGCTGAAGTAAAACCTGCACAATAGCCAGTAGAATTAGTAGAGTTCTTCTTCTGTGTGAGTTATGATTGTGCAATCAGAAGTAGGATAAGCCACGCAAGTTAATACGTAACCTTTTTCGATTTGCTCGTCATCCAAGAAAGATTGATCGCTTTGGTCAACACTACCTGATTCGAGTTTACCTGCACAAGTAGAACAAGCACCAGCACGGCAGGAGTAAGGTAAATCTAGTCCTTGCTCTTCAGCAACATCAAGAATATATTGATCATCAGGAACGTCGATAACTTGTTCTCCATCTGGAGTTTTGAGAGTAACTTTATAATCAGCCATTGGTTTCTCCTCTTAATTGATAGCAATAGTACAGGCGATTTCAACTTAACTTGGAAATAAGTAAGTTTTTATTTACTGTTCACATATTGATATTAAAAGATAAATGACACTATTTGAACCAGCATTAAAAATGAAATTATTAATCAAATATAAAATAAGTTCTACTTATATAATAAGAAAAAGCCCAGAACCAAAAGATGTATAAATAGGAAAAGCTTATATTATGACTAATTTCACAGTTAAAACCCCTATAAAAGTTGGTATAGTAGGGACTGGCTATGCCGCAAATAAACGTGCAGAAGCGATTCAAATAGATCCCAGAAGTGAATTAATCGCAGTTAGTGGCCATACCCCCGCTAAAACTGAAAATTTTTCTAAAATATATAACATAAGTAAGATTAATAATTGGCAAGAATTAGTTAAAAAACCTGATATAGATTTAGTATTTGTATGCAGCATTAATCAAGAACATGAAGAAATCGCTCTTGCTGCATTAAACTCAGAAAAACACGTAGTAGTGGAATACCCCATGAGTTTAGAAAGCAGGGGAGCGGCAAATTTAATTAAGTTAGCCAGAGAAAAAAATAAACTGTTGCACATAGAACATATAGAAATATTGGGAGGAGTGCATCAAACTATCCGTCAACATTTAGCAGAAATAGGTGAAGTTTTTTATGGTCGTTACACTACAATAAGAGGACAACATCCGGCCCCCTGTCATTGGACATACCATCGAGAAAGGTTTGGCTTTCCTCTATCTGCCGCCCTTTCCCGTGTACATCGTTTCACTAACTTATTTGGTAAAGTAAAAACAGTTAGCTGTCAAAGCCGCTATTGGGATACAACTGTAGAAGGATACTATTCATCCTGTTTAGTAGAGGCACAACTATCTTTTTATAATGGCTTAATCGCTCAAGTAACTTATGGAAAAGGTAATAATTTTTGGTGTAGCGATCGCACCTTGGAGTTACATGGCGATCGCGGCTCGTTAATTTTTGTAGGAGAAAAGGGAACCTTAATCAAGGGAGAAGAAAAAATCCCCTTAGAAGTAGAGTCACGTCGTGGTTTATTTGCTGAAGATACCCGTTTAGTCCTCAACCACCTAGTAGAAGGAACTCCTCTCTACATAAAAGCTACAGATAGTGAATATGCCCTAAGTGTAGCTGTAGCGGCCCATCAATCAGCAACCACAGGAGAAACAGTAAAATTGAGTTAGTATTATGTTAGGTAAATTTAATCTATGGCGATTTTTAATCACTCTTCTAGTAATTTCTGTACTAGTATTAAGTATTTCTAGTTTTAATCAGATTTCTGCTGCCTCTGACAGTAGTTATGTGAATTCTCAATTGCAAAATTTACGCAGTCGTCTGAGAAGTTTAGAATCACAAGTGCGCCGTTTAAATAACTCTATGAATCGTCCATCACCAACTGTACCTAGGTTAGAACGAAATTATCCTAATAACGTTCAAGAAGAAGTTCCAGATCCCATGTTTCAACGTTTAGCTACTTTAGTAATTGAACTCAAAGAAGAGTTGAGAGAATTAGAAACTAGAGTAAATCAATTAGAATCAGAAAAACTTACTCTAGAAGACTGAAACATCCCTAACTAAATAAGAGGGACTATAGTTAGGGATTAATTAGCATGATTGCAGTGTTTAATAGAACTCAGGAACAAAGAATTGTTCATTGAGGGGTGGACGCACATAATCTGGTGCTGGTTTTCTTGGTGGTAACTCAATGGCATCAGGGGTCATATCTTCATAGGGAATCTTACTCAAAATATGTCTGATACAATTCAAGCGGGCACGTTTTTTGTCATCTGCATTAACTGTAAACCAAGGCGCTTCAGGTATATTTGTATGGGCAAACATATTATCTTTAGCTTGAGAATATTCTACCCAGCGTTCTCTTGATTCTAAATCCATGGGGCTTAATTTCCAACGGCGTGCGGGATCTGAGATACGCGACTGAAATCTCACTTCTTGTTCTAAATCGCTGACTGAAAACCAATATTTCAGTAAAACAATACCTGAACGAACTAACATACGTTCAAACTGTGGACAAGAGTTGAGAAATTCATTGTATTGTTCCTCAGTACAAAAGCCCATAACGTGTTCAACACCGGCTCGATTGTACCAACTGCGATCAAATAACACTATTTCTCCTGCTGAGGGAAAATGTTCTACATAGCGTTGAAAGTACCATTGGGTTTTCTGTTGATCCGAAGGAGTTCCCAAGGCTACTACTCGACAACCTCTAGGGTTAAGAGGTTCGGTAATCCGTTTGATGGTTCCTCCTTTTCCTGCGGCATCTCGGCCTTCAAACACAATGATTATTCTAAACCCTACCTGTTTAACCCAGTATTGCATTTTAACTAGTTCCACCTGAAGACGTTCTAGTTCTTTTTCATAGAATTTATTTTTGAGCTTACTAGGTTTACCTTCAGGGTGGTCACTATCATTATCTAATTGCACAGAAACTGTGTAAAGGTCCTCATTATTTTGTTTTTTCTTTTTCTTCTTCTTGTTTTTCTCTTTTCTTTGGTCCATAGATTTTTCCTTAACTTTCTCTTAATTTACTATTTTAATTTTATAACTTAGAACGTATATTTGCACTACCAAATAATGCTTAAATCTAAAATAAAATTGGGTAAAACTTCTTCACCTGAGATTGATTTAGGACAATCTAAAATCTCTTTTTCTTGTCCTTGGCGATATATTTCTACTTGTTTTTTTTCAGGATTAATTAACCATCCTAATTTTATTCCATTATCCATATATTCTGCCATTTTCTCTTGAGTGTCTTTTAAAGAATCTGTTTTTGACATTAACTCCAACACAAAATCGGGGGCGATTGGGGAAAATTTTGTCTTTTCTTCTGGTGTTAATTTATCCCATCTTTCTTGTTTAATAAAAGCCACATCTGGAGAGCGATTACTGCCTTTTGGTAGTTTAAAACAGGTAGATGAATCGAATATTTTCCCTAGTTTTTTTTGACGATTCCAGATTCCAAACTCAACAATTAATTCTGCATTATAATTCCCTGTTTCTCCTCCTGTTGGTGACACAATAATAATTTCTCCTTTTTGATTTCGTTCTAAATTTAGTTCAGGATTATAACGACATAGTTGATAAAATTGTTCATCGTTAATTTTCGTAATGGCATCAAAGTTAATCGTATAAGCATTCATTTTTATTTTTTTCTCCCTCATTGTTGTCATTGAATCATACCTGACATCTGTTTTCTATCCACCACCAACTATAGTTACAATTTCCAAGCGATCTCCCGAGGATATTTGAGTATTTTGCCAATATTGACGGTGTAGAATTTCACCATTATACTCTACTACCACTAACCGAGGATTTAAACCCAATTGTTCCAACAAACTAACTAAAGGAGTATGTTGTTGACAAGATTTTTCTTCACCATTAACTTGAATAGTTATTTGACTCATAAGACTAAAATTGATAATTTCTATCTAGTGCAGAAAATGACGCATCCCTGTACAGATCATCACTAACCCTAATTCATCGGCAGCTTTAATAGAATCACTATCACGAATTGAACCTCCAGGCTGAATTATTGCTGTAATACCAGCGGCAGCGGCAGTGCGCACGGAGTCATCAAAGGGAAAGAAGCCATCACTAGCTAATACTCCTCCTTTAGCTGCCTCTCCGGCAGATTCTAAGGCTATTTTCACCGCACCAACTCGATTCATTTGCCCGGCACCTATACCTACTGTAGTTTTATTCTTAGTAACTACAATTGCGTTTGATTTAACGTGTTTAGCTACCTTCCAAGCAAAGATTAATTCTTTCATCTCCACATCCGTGGGTTTTTTAGCTGTAACTACTTCCCAAGTATCGGGATTATCTAGGGCAGCATCTCTAGTTTGACTCAAAAACCCGCCAGCGATCGCCTTAATTGTGTATCTAGGTCCTTTAATAAAACTAGATAATAAAAGTACTCTTAGTTTCGACTTGCGGGCTAGAATTTCTTGGGCATCTGCTGTGCAACCGGGGGCGATCACACATTCTAAAAATGTCTTAGTTAAAGCTGTAGCAGTGATTGTATCAATAGGATAATTCAGGGCAACAATACCCCCAAATGCTGAAACCGAATCTGCTGATAAAGCTTTTTCGTAGGCTTGAATTAAACTAGTACCTAGAGCTACTCCACAGGGATTAGTATGCTTGAGTATAGCTGCTGCTGGTTCTTTTTCTTGACTAAATTCTGCTATGATCGACCTGGCTGCTTCTAAATCTACCAAATTATTGTAGCTTAGTTCTTTGCCTTGAATTTGCTTAGCTGCTGCCCAACCTGTGGCAATTTCCCCTACTTGATACCAAGCTGCTTGTTGATGAGGATTTTCTCCATAACGTAATGATTTTAGTTGTTTACCACCAAGGCTAAAATATTCTGGTAAAGCTGAATCTATGCCTGCACTCTTATCCAAGTAATTAGCGATCGCTTGGTCGTAGGTTTGTGTTTGTCTAAAGGCAGATATCGCCATTTTCTGCCGAAATTCTCTAGAAGTTTCCCCCTCATTAACTTCTAATTCAGCTAAATACTCCTGATAAGCTTCTGGTTTAGCTAATATGGTTGTATGGGCAAAGTTTTTAGCAGTAGCTCTCAACAAAGCTACTCCACCTATATCAATTTGTTCTATTGCTGCTTCTATAGTTACTTCTGGTTTAGCTATAGTCGCTTCAAAAGGATATAAATTTACCACTACTAAATCAATCGGACGAATTTTTTGGGTTTCTAAATCTTCCACATCTGATGGTAAATCCCTACGGGCGAGAATTCCTCCATGAATATAGGGATGTAGAGTTTTTACTCTTCCTCCTAAAATTTCTGGTGAACCTGTATATTCGCTGACTTTGGTTACTGGTAAACCTGCTTCTGTAAGTAGTTTAGCTGTGCCACCACTACTTATTAACTCAAAGTCATAATTTTTTACTAATTTGCTGGCTAACTCAACTATACCTGTTTTATCCCAAACACTTAATAATGCTAAACGCGACATAAATTTACGGATTTTGCTTTCTTTACTTATTTTCTATCTTGCAACAAATGACATGAGTCCTGTGATCAAAGCTTACATTTTTTTTCCTTTTTGATCTAGTAGTTCCTGAAAAATGCCATAAATAAGCTATGTTAAAATAAAATAATTATAATTGTTCATAGGCAAGAATGGATACAATCAATAACTCTAGTCAAAGCCCAGTTTCTGAACAAGCGACAAAAGTAGTAGAAACATGGAACCTAGGCAAAGTTTACCGTACAGGGTTCTGGATGAATCAAAAAGTAGCCTCATTACAAGATTGTTCCCTAGGTGTGTATCAAGGAGAAACCTTTGGGTTATTAGGACCAAATGGTGCAGGGAAAACAACTCTATTAAAAACATTATTAGGCATTATTCGTCCAACCTCTGGACAAGGAGTACTTTTAGGACGTCCCCTAGGCGATCGCCAAGTTAAACAAAGAATTGGTTATCTTCCTGAAAATGCCTATTATTATGACTATCTCACGGGATGGGAGTTTTTGCGATTTGTGGCCGGTTTATTTCAAATCCCCTCAGACCAAGCCAAAAAAAGAATTGAAGAATTATTAGATTTAGTAGGATTAGCTAAAGCAACAGCCGAAAAAAAACAACTGCGACAATATTCTAAAGGCATGGTACAAAGAATTGGTATGGCCCAAGCTTTAATTAATGATCCAGAAGTCATATTTTTAGACGAACCTATGTCAGGATTAGATCCCATGGGACGTTACCAAGTTAGACAAATTATTTTATTGTTGAAAAAACAAGGCAAAACTATATTTTTTAACTCTCATATTCTCGCAGATGTGGAAAAAATCTGCGATCGCATTGCTATTCTAGCTCAAGGTAAATTAATCTGTACAGGTTCTTTAGATGAACTATTGGGGTCAACAGATGCTTATCAAGTCAGAATCAAAGGAGGTACCAAAGAAGAATTAACCCCTTGGGTCGATAATTTAATGTTAGAAAAGGAACTATGGCACGGTCAATTAATTGGACAACCCGAAGAATTAATTAAATACCTCGCTACCATTAATAATGCCCAGCTAGTTGATTTAAAATTAGCCCGTGCTTCTCTAGAAGATTTCTTCCTGCATCAATTAGAAGCTCAGGGCATATATAAGTCTTATTAGCGATTACCCGGGTCTGAGTTTAGGCGATACTACTTAAAAATATTTGATAGTTGACCCTCTAAATGCAAAAATGATTATACTATCTAGTTAATAATTTTTGCAGTTAATAATGTTAGAGAGTCCAACATCTGAAAAATCCATAAGCATACTGGCATTAGTTGCCGACTACTTTAAAGTTCTGTCTGAAGTCAGTCGTTTATCGATTGTACAATTACTCAAAGAATCGGGACCGATGAATGTTACCGAGATAGCCGAAAAAACCGGCTTAGGACAGGCGAATTTATCTAAACACTTAAAGATTCTAACCCAAGCCGGAATTCTTTCACGCCAACCCAGTGGAGTTAGCGTCTATTACGAAGTAACAGATCCAGTAATATTTGACTTGTGCGACTCAGTTTGCAATCGCATTAAATCTAGATTACAAGAACAAACTCAACAAATACAAAGCCTCGGCAATATAGATATTTAGTCCCTAGGCCGCAAGTGACTTAAGTAAGTTAGCTAAAGTTTTAGCACTATCTTGAGTACCTAAACTAGCGGCTCGAAGAGACATAGTTTTTAGTTGTTCAGGGGAATGTAATAATTGCAAAACTTGTTGCTGCAATAACTTAGTAGTTAACTGAGGTTGAAGTAATAAATAAGCAGCACCTTCAGCAGCAAAGACACGGGCGTTATAAGTTTGATGGTCTTCTGCGGCGTAAGGATAGGGAATCAATAAAGATGGAGTTCCAGTAATAGCTAACTCAGTTAAACTACCAGAACCAGCTCTACTAATGGCTAAAGTAGCTCTTTGTAATAAGCTGGCCATATTGGGGTAAAAAGGCAAAGGAAAATACTGGGGATGTTTAAGAGACTCCCTAGCGGGATCATTAACACCAGTAAGATGAACCAAATAAGCACCAAAATTAAACCAAGCCGGAGCTGCTTCACGTACTAAACGATTAACACTAACAGCCCCCTGAGAACCGCCCATAACCAAAATGACAGGAACATCAGGAGGAATAGGCAAATCCATGGGTTGTGGTTGTAAAAATTGACGCCGGACTAAATTACCTGTCCAAATAGTTCGATATTGAGACAGATATTTACTGGTTTGGGGAAATCCCAAAGCAATCACAGAACACCAACGTCCACAAAGACGAGTAACTTTACCAGGTAAGTAATTAGATTCGTGTAAAACAACCGGAATACCAGCCCAACGAGCAGCAATAATTGCCGGGGCAGCAATATAGCCCCCGGTAGTAAACACTAAATCAATTTTTTGCGACACCAGCAAATTTTTAACTTGAAAAATTGCCTGGACTAAACGTGGTAAAATTAAAATATTATTCAACTTAAACTTACTCTGGAAGCCTTCAATATTAACAGTGTGCAGAGGATAAATTGTGGGTACAAGTTCCCGATCTAGGCGATCGCGCACCCCCAACCATTGAATAGAATCAGACTCTAACTCCTCAGCCACCGCTAACGCTGGAAACAAATGACCTCCAGTCCCACTAGCTGCAATTAATAAGCGCATTTATCAACCAGATTTTGATACAATAATTATAATTATCCAAGTTATCACCCATGGGTCAATTTGCAACCATCAAAAAGTACATAATACTGTTTGGTCTTTCTTGTACCATAAGTTCACAGTTCAAACCCCCAGTCATAGCTCAAATAGAAGCACCCCCAGAAGCACCCCCAGTCATAGCTCAAATAGAAGCTCCCCCAGAAGCTACCCTAGAAGCTACCTTAAAAGCTACCTTAGCAGCTATAGAAGCAGCAGCCAATCAACAAAATCTAGAGCAACTGATGCAATTCTACAGCGAGGAATTTAATAACACTGACGGCTTGAGATACGAATCAGTGGCTGAGGCTATATCCAATCTCTGGTCTCAATATCCTCAGACTAATTATCAGATAACTCTAGATAGTTGGGAAGCACAAGGAGAACAGTTAGTAGCGAATACTACTACAAAGATAGAGGGGAGTAACTTGGTCAATGGCCGCACAGAAACAATAAACTCGACAATTCGCTCCCGTCAATATTTTGAACAAGGAAAACTAGTACGTCAAGAAATTATCTCGGAAGCGACTGAGATAACCTCAGGAAATCCCCCAGAAATTACAGTAATGGTCCCAGAAAAGGTTCAAACACGCGAACAGTTTAACTTTGATGTGATTGTAGAAGAACCTTTGAAAAGCGGTATACTACTAGGGGGAGCCATCGAAGAACAAACGGGAAGCGATCGCTATCAAGAACCAAGCAAGTTTGAGTTAGAAGCCCTCCCATCAGGAGGTGTATTTAAACTAGTCACAGCCCCCGGTTTACCTGGGTCCTATTGGCTATCTGCCATAATTATCCAAGGAGATGGTATGATAACAGTAACTAGACGTGTAACTGTTGAAGATAACTGATTACAAGACAATTTAAGGAAATAAATATAAGTAAAAAAGCAATGAGTCAAGGAACACTCTTTGATAAAGTTTGGGATTTACATACAGTAAAAACCCTACCATCAGGACAAACTCAATTATTTATCGGTCTACATCTAATCCACGAAGTAACTAGCCCCCAAGCTTTTGCTATGCTCAGAGAAAGAGGGCTAAAAGTACTATACCCCCAAAGAACAGTGGCCACAGTAGACCATATTGTACCAACTAAAGATCAAGCTCGTCCCTTCGCTGATAGTTTGGCAGAAGAGATGATCGAAGCTTTAGAGAATAACGCCAAAACTAACCAAATTCAATTTTATGGGATTGGTTCCGGGAATCAAGGCATAGTACATGTGATCGCACCAGAACAAGGGTTAACTCAACCAGGAATGACGATTGCATGTGGAGACTCTCATACTTCTACCCATGGAGCCTTTGGGGCAATAGCCTTCGGGATTGGAACATCTCAGGTAAGAGACGTGTTAGCATCCCAAACCCTGGCCCTAAATAAACTAAAAGTACGGAAAATAGAAGTAAATGGAGAGTTAAAACCAGGAGTATCAGCAAAAGATGTAATCCTCCATATCATACGCAAACTAGGAGTAAAAGGCGGTGTTGGCTACGCTTATGAATACGCGGGCACAACCTTTGAGAAAATGAATATGGAAGAAAGGATGACAGTATGTAACATGTCAATAGAGGGGGGAGCAAGGTGTGGATATATCAATCCAGACCAAGTAACATATCAATATCTCCAAGGCAAAGACTACTCACCAACAGGAGAAGCTTGGTCAAAGGCAGTAAGTTGGTGGGAAAGTATTCGCAGCGAGAAAGATGCAGTATACGACGACGTAGTTAAATTTGAAGCAGGGGAAATAGGACCAACAGTAACCTGGGGAATAACTCCAGGACAAGCAATAAGCATAGAAGAGGTGATACCAACTTTGGAAACCCTGCCAGAAAGCGAACAGGCGATCGCGTCAGAAGCTTATAAATATATGCAGCTTAATCCTGGGACACCAATCAAAGGTACTAAGATTGATGTCTGTTTTATCGGGAGTTGTACGAACGGCAGATTAAGTGACCTGAGAGAAGCAGCGAAATTCGCCGCAGGCAAAAAAGTAGCACCAGGCATCAAGGCATTTGTAGTTCCAGGTTCAGAACGAGTAAAACAAGCCGCTGAGGCCGAAGGCTTACACCATATCTTTGAAAAAGCCGGATTTGAATGGCGTCAACCAGGTTGTTCTATGTGTTTGGCGATGAATCCAGATAAGTTGGAGGGAAGTCAAATTAGTGCCTCTTCTTCTAACCGTAATTTCAAAGGCCGTCAAGGTTCCGCTAGTGGCAGAACTTTACTCATGAGTCCAGCTATGGTAGTAGCTGCCGCTATCAAAGGAGAAGTTGCTGATATTCGTGAACTCTAACAGATACAGGAAGTAAATAAAAGACAAGATGAACATAATTAAACAAATAAGTGGGCGTGGTTTACCATTAGTAGGCAACGATATAGACACAGACCGCATAATTCCCGCTAGGTTTCTCCGTTGTGTCACCTTTGATGGCTTAGGAGAACAAGTATTTAAAGATGATCGCGCCTCCTGTGAACATCAGCATCCTTTTGATTTACCTGAGTACCAAGGTGCTAACCTCCTGGTAGTTAATGGTAATTTTGGCTGTGGTTCTTCTCGGGAACACGCTCCCCAAGCTTTAGCTAAATGGGGTATTCAAGGTATTATTGGGGAGAGTTTTGCAGAAATTTTCCTCGGTAACTGTTTGGCTATGGGGATTCCCTGTGTTACCGCTAGTTCTGTTCAAATCAAGGAATTACAATCTTTGCTACAACAGCAACCGGAGACTCTTTTAACCCTAGATTTAGAGAATAAACAGCTAAACGCTGATGACTTGAGTATCAATATTGATATTAACGAAGGTAACCGTCAAATGTTAACTCAGGGGAAATGGGATAGTTGTGGACAGTTAGTTAGTGATTTAGAGGCGATCGCTTCTACGGCCTCTCAACTTCCTTATCTCCAATGGGCCAATTAAATAGTAGGTAAGAAAATTATGCTATTTTTTTTGGATTTTCAAGTTGAGTATGGCAGCGATATGACTCAACAAGACTTGTTTAAAATTTGGTCTCAAGAAGCTAAAGTCGCCATTGGCGCTAAAGAATCAGGCCCAATTGTCGATCTTTGGAAATGTGTTGGCGAAAGACGTGTGTTAGCCATTATCGATGTAGACTCTCCCGATACTCTAGATCGCATTCTTTTTGAATTGCCAATTATGCGGCAGATGGGGCAATATGTTCAGATTAAGGTAACTTCTCTGCGTAAATATGAAGATTTTGCCGCTGATGTTGACGCAATGCTTAAAGATTAGCTAATAAAAAAAGATGTTAAGCTTATTTTTTTAGCTTAACATCGTTTAAAGTTGTTTATAAAAGCTGTTTATGAAAGCTTTTTATCTTGTAAGTAACTACAGGAATTTTTCTAGAGTATTTGCTAAAGTAGTTTTTGGTACTGCTCCAACCACAGTATCCACTCTCTGACCTCCTTTGAAGATAATCAAAGTGGGAATGCTGCGAATACCATACTGAGTAGCAGTATTCGGGTTTTCATCAGTGTTCACTTTAACGACTTTGACCTGTCCGTCATACTGTTCAGCAATTTCGTCTACCACTGGTCCCACCATTCTACATGGACCACACCAAGGTGCCCAAAAATCAACTAGAACAGGTACATCACTCTCTATTACTTCACTTTGAAAATTATCATCTGTAACTGGAGTAGGTGCTGCCATACTACGAATCCTTTAACTAAATCTATCTTTTTGTTTGCTTAGAAACGCTCAAGGCAATCAGTAGCTTTATATGTGTTTTGCTATGGTTAGATAAGCACGTGAGCCTAAGATTATTAATCAGACCGTACTTTTGCCTGTAAGACTGTTTCTGGTCTGATATTCAGTTATCCTATCATCTTTCTGTCCTTTTGAGTTGATATTAACAACAATCCTTACAATACTTATAGCAATTCTCACTCAAGTGAGTTAAAGTTCCAAATTTCCCTCTTCCCTCAACCAGTAACTTTTGGTAATGTAGAATATCTGAGTTTGAGCTGGTTTTATTTTGAAAAAAAGTGTCAAGTATACTATGACAAAGCTCCCGGAGCTATACAAGGATTTCAGAGTATAAAACCATATAGAGATAAATTAAATAAAGTGTAGGGTGCGTTAACTCAGATCTTGCATCTTTACCTAATGTTACTGGTTGGAGTTGAGTAATGAGTTTTGAAGTAATAAGTAATGAGTAAGAAGTCTTGAAGTGAAAGAAGTTTTGAAGCAGCATTAGTAGCATTAGTAGGGTGTGTTAGGGCGCAGCCCGTAACGCACCATAATGATTCTTGAAGTTTTGAAGTTTTGAAGTAATGAGTAAGAGAATTAATGCGATCGCGCTTAAAAATTGATTCTCCCTTGTCGGCCAATTTCTGTACTTTTGTTTTGGTGCAAGATATGAGTTAACGTTAGTGTAACGCACCATAACATCATCTAATCACATGGTTTAACTATAAACTTAAAATACGTCATCTATATTTTTAGAAATATATTTATATACTTATCTAACAGCGAATAGCTATAAGATCATCATTATCTTTTTATCAATTTTCTGAGATGGCGGTGTGTTAAACTGCATACTTTGCACCGCTTCTAAAAATCTACTCAAATTTACTCAAACAGCAAAATAAGACAGAAAAAAGTCAGCGGTATATATGATTGCCATGTAAAGTGTTTTTACTCCTTGCCAATTACTCGGTACTCTGTATCACTGACACAGACTCAATAATTCGCTTAACCTTACATGCCCAGTTAGGGTAAACTTCGATACGATAAAAGGTATTCCT
>NZ_JALKVM010000164.1:0-2499 GCF_057440575.1 Johannesbaptistia floridana | reverse complement strand
TCTTCTGAGTAAATTTAAGGCTACTTCTAATTTGCCTTCTAATTTGCCTTCTTGTTTGCCTTTTAATTCTCCTTCGCGATATATTTCTTGATAAATTGCTGATTCTTGCATAATGTCACTCCTTAATATTGTCTTGATTATTTCTTCTTCGATGACTAAGTTTGCTAATATTGCCGTGGCTGCTGTTAGGTTACTTTTTTCTCTTCTATCGGTTACTGTTTCTAGAGCATTTTTCGGACTCATGAGGTTGTACCTAACTCTCTTGCCTCTCCTGCCTCCTGCCTCTCCTGCCTCAAAAGGATAACCTCTGTACCTCACCAGTATGAGAATTGCTATATTGAAATATTATCATCCTTGGTTATATAAATTTCTTCAGTGTAATTATTTGTACTTGCCGACATAAAAGCAAGGCTAGAAACTAGCTTCTGCCTTGCTTTTCATCAACATGTGAGTGCTTTTTAGTGATGGGGATGACCACCACTTGTTAGCTTGCTTAAAAACTTATTGGTATCAAAGAAATGTTCAACGGACTCAATCTTTAGATCATCCGTTACCTTGGCAATACTTAAGCCCACAATCTCAATCGCTTCTTCAGTGGGTTGATGATCTTTATAAGAGCCTTTGAAGTTCCCCCAATGTCTCCATTTAAAAACAACGTTTGGAGGACCTGCGACCACCTCAACTAACTCCCAATGAAAACCTTCAGGAAAAGCCGTGTGGAATAATTCATAGGAAGACTCAAAGTCTTCTTTTGAGGACTGATAATGTTCCGAATCTTCTAAAAACAGGTTATAAGTGCCTTCATTGGCAATATCCTGAGCGGTGTACTCTTTGCCTCCGTTTGTCTGCATCCGAAATTTATCAGTAACAACGGAAATCCATTGCTCAGGATTGGTTTTAAAGGTCGCCTCCATCTCAAAGGTTCTCACTAAGTTATGGGCGATTGCATTCAAAGACCCTTCTGCATGATTAAACTGACGCTCACGCTCACGATGGGGATTGACATGAGCGTAGCTGGGGACTTCCCCATAACGCCATTCAACACCTTCGCTGTGTTTTAGGACTTCTTCACGATTTTGTATTTGAAGAGGAAGATCTTTATTTTCATTCATGGTTGGGATTTTTTTAGCTCAGTAGAAGTGACATAAAAATAAGCTAACTAGAGTATATCATCAACAAATAAATAAAATTACTGAAGGTAACAACTCTATACATTCCTAAGGCTTATGTGTGACTCAATCTCAGCAAATCCTCAAAAATCTTATGAAAGCACAATTAATTAAACAATTGTTTAGCGCAATCGCCAACCTCACTATAAGATTAGATGCAAATCGTTTGTACTTGGCTCATATAACTCTAATCCTCAATAATATTTAATAGCCTGTAGGTTGGGCCCTTGGTCACTACACCCAACAACCTACTAGCCTTTTCCCTATTTTAGTACAAAAGTACCAATAAAAGATATGAGTGATAGTAAATTTCAGCAAGGTTAAATAAAAGCCAAAGGATTACTCATATTCTCGGCAAATCCTAACACCCCAGGATCTCGATGTTGATAGAGTAGATTGCGGTTAGTATCAAAATAAAATGTGCCGCCTCTTTGAGTGAGGTAAGAGGCATCAGGTACATAAGTTTTCCAATTACTGAGAACTTCTCCCATATTTCTTAGTCTCAGAGTAGCTAATTCAAGAGGACGCTGGAATCCTTGTCCTCCAGGGAAAAAAGAACCAGGTAGCGATGGTAAGGGAAAAGCCTTAATTGTTTCTTGATTATCAATTAGTTGTGGCGCCTGGCGATCGCCTGTATATCCTCTTAGTACTTCTTTTAGAGTACCGGGACTAGCAATACCTGCACACATCACCATCAAGTTTATCCAAGCTTGTTGACTAGAAGAGAGAAAAGGAAATCTCCACCTTAAGCCAGAATATAAGTTTAATTGATGGTGCAATTGTGCCTGAGGATCTATAAAAAGTGCTTCTGGGGGAAAACCTGTATATTCACAAAACTTTAATCCAGATTGGCGATCGCCAATTCCCACGGCCCTTACTTGAATATTTTTTTCTCTCAATAAAGTTGAGGCTTTCTGCAACCACCAGGCATACTCTAAGGAATCAAAGTCGCCTAACTGTGACCATAACAATACCAATAATTTCTGATCTACGGCACAATCTACCAGGATAGGAAGTCTAACCCCATCCACAACTCTTTCACGTTCTGTAGCTTCTAGAATAGTATAGATACTTTTATCAGGATTATTCATTTCTCTCAATTTAAAAGGATTTTTGTCTTCATAAATCAAGTATATATACTCAAAAAGTCATTCGCGTATTCGCCTATTTCTCTAAACCTTGTATCTTCCTTGTCGAATGCGATCGCCCTTTTGAGTCTTGAAGTAATGAGTTTTGAAGTAATGAGTTTTGAAGTAATATCAAGTCCGTTTAATCAGTTATAGCAGTGACCGCAGTGGTGTTAACAACATTTATCACTAACTTTTCCCCC
>NZ_JALKVM010000163.1:0-17697 GCF_057440575.1 Johannesbaptistia floridana | reverse complement strand
GCCCGTAACGCACCGCTAGATGAGTTTTGAAGTAATAAGTTTTGAAGTAATGAGTTAAAGAATTAATGCGATCGCGCTTAAAAATTGATTCTCCCTTGTCGGCCAATTTCTGTACTTTTGTTTTGGTGCAAGATATGAGTTTGGGGAGGGAATCAACATTTGCGAACAAATGTACTAATTTACATAATTATGGCTAAAGCGAAGGCTTATCTTGTAGGCAACTTTTGGTGATTCATTTTGTAGCCTAAAAATGAGGCCAGAAAACATAGGAAAATTTAGAGGATTGGCGATCGCCTCTTGTCCAGTGAAGTGGTAGCAAGTCAAGTTGGCAACAACAGCTTAAGCATAGGTGTATTTACTTTTGACTAATACTTTTGTTCTAACTAAATTGACTTGCTCCCTTTTAAGTGAATAAAAGTAGCTTAAATCCTGACTATTGCTAACATATCTGTTGCCTATTCCCTAGGGAATAAGGCTATAGTTTAATTAGTTTTACGCTTAGTCAAGCCGAACATGCCGATACCTAATAGAGATAGACTAATTATTGTAGATGGTTCTGGAGTAATTATTGGATCAATAATCACTATGCCTACATTACTTGTTGTATCTACATTAATAGATACCCCTGTAAAATTTAAATCAGCTCCAGGAGTTGCTAGTGCAGTCGCTAGTTCAAATGCAGGACCTGGGAAAGCAAGTGACAAGGAAATTTCTGCCTCGTTGACAAAAACAGCTATTTCAGTCCCTCCATTTGGTAAGAATGTTTCTGTATATTCTTCAATTTTCTGGCCACTAGTATCTACTTTGTAGGCTAATGCTCGTAAATTTGTGCTTAAAATCGAACTATTACTACCAACCTCAGTGATGGTAAATGGATTGATCTGATATAAATCAAAGACAACACTGTTGTACCGAACTCCGTCTATAATTATAAATGGGTTAGATGGTAAAGCCATGGAATTGCCTGGAATAGGATTTAAAACCAAAAAGTCCTCGACTACTGGCGGTGGATATGGAGCCCCATCTATATCGCAATCAGCACAAGGGGCAGCTTGTAAATCTTTGATGAGAGCGCTTATATTGATCAATGAGGTAAAATCTTCTGCCGATGCAAAAGTTCCCGTGGTTAAGACAAATCCTTCATTATTGGTATCTGAGTCAGAGTTTTTGCCTGGGGGTATAAAGTCAATATTCAGTTCATAAGGTTCCCCTGCATTACTGTTTTCTACGATAATTCCCGCAGATGAGCCAGGATTACTAGGTCTCTGAGGATTTAAACCGAAGCTTCCGTCTATGCCCGGAGAACCATTCGGAGAGCCACCAAAACCTGGTTGACTAAAAGCTTCCACTGAAATATCCGCCATCGGATCACAAGGATTATTAGGAAGAGGAAATGGACCAGGAGGAAAAGGTCTTAAAAGACAGTCTATGAAAATTTGATCGCTGAGGCTTTGAGCACTAGCTGCATTAGGAATAGCTAACAAACCTACACCTGTTAAAACTGCTAATAATAAGTTCTTAGCTAGGTAACTTTGATTTTTGTTCATTAATTTCATGGATTGAAAAACCTTGATTATTTCTCTTTTAAAAACTAATTCAAGTAGTAATTATGTGAAGAAACATCCACTTCCTGCGGGAAAGTCTTTGCTCTTCACTTGTCTAAATACAATTAGATTTTTTTGTATTATTATACCACAAAAAACTAGATATTTAAGCTTTTTGATATGTATATTTATGTAGAGAAAACCTAAGAATTTCACCCTATCTAATCGTAGATGGCTTAAATTATGCAGGTGATATAAAGACACGACGAGCGGAGCGTGTATCTAAATTAATAGATACTCCTGTAAAATTTAAATTAGCTCCAGGAGTTGCCAGTATAGATTCAATTACCAATCTAGAAGCAGGGACAGAAATTAAGATAATCATTTCCGTCTCGTTGATAACAGGGTCTATGATAATTTCTCCATTTGGTAAGATTGATTGTGTATATTCTTCAATTCTCCGGCCATCAGTATCTACTTTGTAGGCTAATGCTCGTAAAGTTGTGCTCAAAATCGAACTATTACTACTAACTTCAGTGATGGTAAATGGATTTATATCATATAAATCAAAGACAACACTGTTGTACCGAACTCCGTCTATAAGGATAAATGGTCGAGATGGTCTATTTGGAGGACTGCTAGGAATAGGATTTAAAACCAAAAAGTCCTTGACTATTGGTGGTGGATAAGAATACCCCTCTATATTGCAATTAGCACAAGGGGCAGCTTGTAAATCTTTGATGAGAGAGTTGATATTGACCAATAAGCTAAAATCTTCTCCAACTGCTCGATTTGCGGTGGTGAAGAAGAATCCTTCAGTATTGGGATCTGGAGAAAGAGATCCCTGGCTAGGGGGTGCAAAGTCAATATTAAGTTGATATGGTTCCCCCCCATTAGTATTTTCTAAGATAATTCCTGAAAGCCCTCCCGGAAGACTAGGTCTATCTGGATTTAAACCGAAGCTTCCGTCTAGGCCAGGAAAACCATTAGGAGAGGCACTAAAACCTGGTTGACTAGAAGCTTCCACTGAAATATCCGCCCTCGCATCACAAGGGTTAGAAGGAAGGGGAAATGGACCTGGGGGCGTTCTTGAAAAACAGTCTTGGAAAATTTGATCGCTGAGACTTTGAGCACTAGCTACATTAGGAATCCCTAACAAACCTACACATATTAAGACTCCTAATAATAAGTTCTTAGCTAGGTAACTTTGATTTTTGTTCATTCTCTTCATTAATTTCATGGATTGAAAAACCTTGACGACTTTTTAAAAAAACTAATTCAAGTATTAATTATGTGAAAGAACATCCACTTTAAGCTTTCAAGTCTTTGCTCTTGACTTATCTAAATACAATTAGAATTATTTGAAGATGATTTTACCATAAGAAAGTAAATATTTAACATTTTTGATATGTATATTTATGTAGATAAAACTACAGACTTTTTCCCTTGTATCTAAATTTGAGCTTATTGTTTCTTTAGAGAATCAGGAAAAATACTAATGTGTCATAATTAAAATTGACCCGATCAACATAATCTGTACTTCACCAGATATAAAAACGCTATATAATAGTATTATGATCAACACAGGAGAAAGAAATCACCTCTGTCAAAACTTCGGTTATCTCAGAGCTTATAATATTACATACTTGATTTTTGATAATTAATTTTATGGGTAAGATTTCCAAGTATGATAGGGCTAAAGCCAATACTGCTTTTGTTAAGAGAAAATTATTGATTAGAGTAAGGTTGAAAGGAGATTAATTACAAAGCCAAAAACCCCTCTGTTGAAGCTCCATGTTTGATTCAAAACCTACGCAGTATTGGGGCTAAAGCCCTACTACAAACTCATCGATTCCCGATAAATCACGGTCGGCTTTAATTTTTGTAAATATTTAAATATATAGCAATTCTCATACTGGTGAGGTACAGAGGTTATCCTTTTGAGGCAGGAGGCTCCGAGTTAGGTACAACCTCATGAGTCCTTTGAAATGCTATATCTAAAATTTGATTGGCAATAGCCTTGACTTCTGCTTCTGTGGTGCCTCATATCAAAGCACCAGTACTTATGTACTAAATTAACCTCAGAAAAACTTCATTTCTCTTTAGCCTAAAATCGTAGCAAAGGTCAACCAATTTTTAAGCGTTGAGCATTAATTCTTTAACTCATTACTTCAAAACTTCAAGACTTCAAGACTTCTTACTTCAAGACGTCTTACTCATTACTCCTTACTCCTTACTCATTACTCAACTCCAACCAGTAACATTTGGGTTTTGATGCTTTGGTGTGAGTAAAGCTGCCTTTGGAGTATGTTAATTAGTTTTACGCTTAGTCAAGCCAAACATGCCGATACCTAATAGAGATAGACTAATTATTGTAGATGGTTCTGGAGTATGTATGGGGTGTGTAAATATAGGTGTATTTGAAAATACATCGGCATTAATAGATACTCCTGTAAAATCTAAATTAGCACCAGGAGTTGCTAGTGCAGTCGCTAGTTCAAATGCAGGACCTGGGAAAGCAAGTGACAAGGTAATTTCTGCCTCGTTGATATAAGGGGATATGTCAATCTCTCCAGTTGGTAAGATTTCTTGTCGTGTATATTCTTCAATTCTCCGACCACTAGTATCTACTTTGTAGGCTAATGCTACTAAATCTGTGCTCAAAATCGAAGTATTACTACTAACTTCAGTGATGGTAAATGGATTGATCTCATATAAATCAAAGACAACACTGTTGTACCGAACTCCGTCCATAATTATAAATGGGTCAGATGGTCTACCAGGAGGACTGCTAGGAATAGGATTTAAAACCAAAAAGTCCTTGACTGCTGGTGGTGGATATGGAGCCCCATCTATACTGCAAGTAACACAAGGAGCCGCTTGTAAATCTTTGATGAGAGCAGTTATATTGATCAAAAAGGTAAAATCTTCTGCCGATGGAAGAGTTCCCGTGGTTAGGAAAAATCCTACATTATCGGTATCTGGGTCAGAGTTTTCGCCTGGAGGTATAAAGTCAATATTAAGTTCATAAGGTTGCCCCGCATTAATGTTTTCTACGACAATCCCCGCAGATGCTCCAGTACTACCAGGTCTCTCTGGAAATAAACCGAAACTTCCGTCTATGCCAGGCAAAGCATTTGGGGTGCTACCAAAACCAAGTTGACTAATATCTTCCACTGAAATATCCGCCATAGGATCACAAGGGTTATTAGGTAGGGGCAATGGACCTGGGGGCGTTCTTGAAAAACAGTCAAAGAGAATTTGATCGCTAACGCTTTGAGCACTAGCTACATGAGGAATAGCTAACAAACCTACACCCGTTAAGACTCCTAATAATAAGTTCTTAGCTAGGTAACTTTGATTTTTGTTCATTTTCATTATGAAACACCTTGACTACTTCTAAAAAAAACTAATTCAAGTATTAATTAGTTGTGAAGAAACATCTACTTCAAGCTTGAAAGTCTTTGCTCTTCCCTTGTCTAAATACACTTAGAATTATTTTTAAATTATCATACCACAAAAAAATAAATATTTAATATTTTTGATATGTATATTTATGTAGGGTCTGCTGAAAAAGTAAATTTTGGTGAGAAGAAAGGCAGGAGGCACCGAGGCACGGAGGCAGAAGGTCATAATAATTTATGAATTTTTGAGTAATCCAAGAGAAAAAATGCACTATTTTGAGCATAATACATCAGAAAATCTTGCACTTTTTCTGACAAAAAATGAGCTCAAAGTTTTATCCAGTAACAGTTTTAGATTTATTCAGCAAGCTCTATGTAGAGAAAACGAAAGACTTTGGCCTTGTTTAAATTTGAGCTCATTCTCTACCAAAGTAATGGATTTAGTATAAAATTCACTTTTTCTAGCTCATGAATCGTCTGAAGTATGATCGCTTCGACTATTGCCAAAAGCGATCGCCATTTTTCCTAGTTTTAACTCATATCTTCCACCAGAACTTATGTACTAATTTTTAGGTGCAGATACGCCTTTAATTCTTGATAATCTTTGTATCGGAAGGTTTAACCCATCCCTTGATCTTATTCTGAATTTTCCTGTACCTTGTGTGCTAAGCAAAAAGCACAAATAGACCAGCGCTCTAATTCTCCTGGAGGTGTGGGTGATTGACAGCTAGGACATAGAGGTAAAGTTTTACTTCTAGTTTCTACCGCTTTAATCCAGGCACTCAGAGCAGCTTTTGCTGTAGATTTTTCTAAATTTTGCTCTTGAAAATTATCTACTTCTAGTTGGGGTAATAAAGAAGGGTGAGAAGTTCTAGAAGTTGAATTATCCTGAGAAATTGGAGTTTGAGACCATTTAGCGGCACTAAAACGTACTTGTTTTATTTTCCCCGGGATAACCTTGTTTAAACCTCTTTGAATACTCACTCTTTGTAAAGATAAAGTTTGAGCCCATACAGAATTAGCTGTAGCTACCCAGAGTGTGTCCCTAGCTAAATATACAGGGCGACTATGGGCGGCAGTTTTAGCATTGACAATCTCAGGCCATGACTCCACCACCAGACAGTATAGGCGATGGGTTTCCCAATTAGGCTGTTGTTTGATTTTGCCAATTATTCCTTGTAGGGACTCAAAAGACATTTGACTATGTTAGTTAATTAAACTTTTAACTACATCGGTTGATAGTCTAGCTCCAAAATAACTTACCACTAAAGCTGCGGCTTTAGAAGCTAAATTACCTGCATCTTGGTAATTTAAACCATGAGTAATCCCGTAAAGAAAAGCACCCGCGTACATATCTCCTGCACCCACTGTATCTACAGCTTTAGTCTCAACACCGGGAATTTCCAGGATTTTCTCCCCATCAAAAATTAATGATCCTTTAGGACCTAGGGTAATTGCAAAACCCTTGGCTAAAGTCTTCAAGTGCGCGATCGCCTCATTTAAATCTTGAGTTTGACTAATACTCAAAGCTTCTGTTTCATTGCTAAAAATAAAATCTAAGCCAGAACCGATAATTTCTCTTAAATCCTGAGCAAAAAACTTTGTCATAGTAAGATCCGAAAGAGACAGCACTGTTTTTACTCCTTGATTTTTCGCTATATTTTTAGCCTTGAGTACGGCAGCTTTACTACTAGGTGAAGTTACTAAATAACCCTCTAAATATAAATATTCTGAACTTATTAACGCTGATTCTACCAATTCATTTTCCGATAACTTGCTACTAATACCAATAAATGTATTCATAGTTCTGTCAGTATCAGGAGTTACAAATACCAGACATTTTCCCGTAATCCCTGGTTCCCGCTCACGGTCTTTTAAATTAGTATCTACACCGGAATTTAATAAATCTTCTAGATAAAAACTCCCAATCTCATCATCAGCGACTTTACATGAGTAAAAGCTCTTACCACCTAGTTGACTTACCGCTACAATTGTATTAGCTGCCGACCCCCCAGAACTTTTTTTACAGGGTAAATGGTTTAACTCCGAGATAATTTGATTCTGTTTATCCTCCTCCACCAGAGTCATCACACCTTTATCAATGCCAAGTTTTTCTAGAACTTCTGCCTCAACTTCAAATTCCATATCCGTTAAAGCATTACCTAAACCATATACGTTGTATTTTTTCATCAGCTCTTTTCTTTGTTTCTACATTTTCATCACTTTAGCATTTTAAGACTTTCAGACATAACTTGTGACTTGTATCCGTAAAAACTCGTAAAATATCTCAGAAATTGCCACAACAGCAAGTAAAATTGCTGTTGCTTTCAGTGTTTCTGTTAACTTATCCTATTTTATAGACGGAAATTCAGGCAGCATCCACTTATTACAAGCAGGAAAATATAATAATGTATACTTACACAAATAAAAAAGACAAACAGGATTTAAAATTAGAGTGTCTAAGTCTACTAAAGGATTATTGCCAAACCAAAAATCCTCAAACACGTAACAAGATTATGCAACTAAACTTCGGTTTAGTCAAAAAAGAAGTATACAATTGGATTAACCAATACCAAGAAAGTTACGAAGACTTGCTACAGGTAGGTTGTTTAGGATTAATTAGAGCGATTGAAAAATTTGATATAGAAAAAGGTAACGCCTTTAGCTCCTTTGCGATTCCATACATAAAAGGAGAGATTCAACATTACCTAAGAGATAAAAACTATTCAGTAAAGATCCCCAGACGGTGGTTAGAATTAGGACAACAAGCCAATAGTGCTATTAAAAATTATCAAAAGCAATTTAATCGCCTGCCATCAGACTCAGAAATAGCCCAAATGCTAGAAATATCTCTGCAACAGTGGCGAGAAATAAAATTAGCTCATCAAAACCGCGATCCCCTCAGCTTAGATCTTCCTGTAGGTGAACAGGAAGAAGGAAAAACTTCCTTAGGAGATTTAGTACCCGACAATGACTACCGCAGTTTCCAGTTAGCACAAGAAGACAAAATTCGTCTACAAAACGCCTTAAGTAATTTAGAAGAAAAAACTAGAAATATTTTAGAATTTGTATTTCTGTACGATTTAACTCAAAAAGAAACCGCAGAACGTCTTGGAGTAAGCGTAATTACTGTATCCCGTCACTTGAAAAAAGGACTAAACAGTATGAAAAATCTTTTAGCACAAGAATAAATAAAATGACCCCAATAAAACCATTAAAAGTTAAACTATTGATAGTAACTATTGTTAAGATCATAGTTAAAGAAAAACTAAGGTGATTGCGGTTAATTGGAGAAACTCTCATGAAAAAAAAATGGCCTAGCATACTTTTAATAATTATCGGTTGTTTAATAACAACAAGTTGTGGAGCGCCGCCGAGCAATAACAGCACAGAAGCAATACCGCCAACTGCACAAATACCACCAGAACCGACTCAACCTCAACCAGAACCAATAGAGGAAACTACCCCTGTAGATAATCAAGCTTCTCAATCTCAAGGTAGACAGGGAGTATCTGGATTAATACCTCCAACCGATCCAGAACGAAGAAGAGAAGCAATCGCAAGAGGTACAAACGATCCTTTTCAAGCTATATCTACTACACCATCGATTACAAGAAAATCTAATCCAGACACTGAAGAAGTACAAGATTCCTCGAGACAAAGTAATAATCTCCCACCAGAACCACCCCCAGAAACAAGCGATGCTTTACCAGAAACGACTGAAGTTGAAACCGAATCAGAGGAAGCAGGAACTAGCTTAGCTAGAGAAGTAATCATCACAGGAATTGTAAAAGTTGGTGACAGAGTACAAATAATAGTTAAAGCACCAAAAGAAGAATTCAGTCGCTATGTAGAACCAGGTCAATATATTTCTAACGGACAAATCTTAGTAAAAGGCGTAGAACAAATAGATAGATTTGAACCAGTAGTAATATTAGAAGAGTCAGGGATTGAAGTAAGAAGAAAAATCGGAGAAAATACTCAAAATCAAGACTCCTCAGAACAACCTTCTCTATCTTGATTTGTGTGTCTAGGTGTAGATAAAATAGAAGCAAAAAGTAAAAAGATCGCTTCTGAAGGAGAAATAACTACCATTGCCACCCAAAACAACCAATAAAATTAAGCAAAGTCTTCTGGATTCTCAATTACCTCTGGCAATATACAAAGAAATCGCCTCTCACCTTACTCAAGTAGAGGGAATAACGGTTAAATGGATTCCTCAAACCTCTACAAGCTTCGATTACTATCAAAGTCAAGTGGGTGGGTTAATCATAGAATATGATGCTGATTTAAATACTGATTCTGTGGAATTGATGCAAAAAATTATTGAATATTACCGCGAAAGACGGTCACTTCGCTTGCCCCCGGAATTTAAATTCCAGGGAACGAGTGAACTCAATCATTAGGGGCGAGACCTGAGCGATCGCTCCTAAAACCATTGGGTTGTATAGTTCTCTGGTCAATGATTGCTCCTGTTAAATCAAGATTCTTCGCCCCAAACAAATTAGCCCCATTCAGTCTAGTTTGAAAAAATTTTACTTGCTTGAAATTAGCTCTACTTAGATTAGCTTCAGTTAAATCCGCGTAAGTTAAATCCGCATAAGTTAAATCAGCACTGATTAAACTAGCAAAATTTAACTTTGCACCCCTCAAGTTAGCATAACGAAGGTTTGCCCGAAAAAGAGTAGTTGAGGTTAAATTAGCCTCCTGTAAATTGCTTAGGTAAAGAGAAACATCGTCTAATTGGGCCCTTTCTAAATTAGTTTGTTGTAAGTCAGCCTTAGCTAAGTTAGCATAGTGTAAATAAGCCTCAGATAAATCGCTTTGGCTTAAATCAATATCTTGTAGATGAGCGGCAAATAAATTAACCTTGTTTAATTGAATTTGTCTAAACTCTCTCACTCCCTTTCCATATTTTACTAATATTTCTCTGGCGCTAAGTTTCTGCATCTGTTAGATTGAGTTAACTTTTGTCCCTAAAATTTAACTAAGCATTTATGCTTAAATATATTTAATTAATTTAAACTAGTGTCACCTAACATCCCGTCAATTCTTATCTTTTTTTAAGATTTGTAAAGAAATACTAACTGAATTCCTATGAGCGATATTTATAGTCATCTAAATCCATCACAACGTCAAGCAGTAAAACACTTTTGTGGTCCTTTATTAGTAGTAGCTGGTGCCGGATCTGGTAAAACAAGAGCTTTAACCTATCGTATCGCCCATTTAATTCAAAAACATCGAGTAGCCCCAGAAAATATTTTAGCTGTAACCTTTACTAATAAAGCAGCTAAAGAAATGAAAGAACGTATAGAATTTATTTTTGCTCAAGAAATAGCGGAAAAAACCTACAATCAACGTTTAGAATTACTCTCAGAAGTAGAACAAAAACAGATAAGATCACAGGTTTATAAAAACATTACCAAGCCATTATGGATAGGAACATTTCATAGTATTTTTGCCAGAATTCTACGGTACGATGTAGACAAGTATAGAGACGAAAAAGGCAGAAGTTGGCAAAAAAACTTTACTATAGTAGATGAATCAGATGTTCAAACCATAGTAAAAAAAATAGTTACTAAAGATTTAAATCTAGACGATCGCAAATTCAACCCCCGTCAAGTTCGCTACCAAATAAGCAATGCTAAAAACTTAGGCTTGTCACCCCAAGCCTACGCTAGAGAAAACACTAATTACAAGGGTAGAACTATAGCTGAAGTTTACGAAAAATATCAAGAGCAACTAGCAGCGAATAACAGTTTAGACTTCGATGATCTAATTTTAATTCCCGTGAAATTATTTAGTCAAAATGAATCAATATTAGGCTATTGGTATAGTCAATTTCACCACATATTAGTAGATGAATATCAAGATACCAATCAAACCCAGTATGAATTGATTAGTCTTCTATCAACTAACGGAGAAAAAGATAAACATAAATTCAACTGGCAGAATAGATCAATATTCGTCGTCGGTGATGCAGACCAATCTATTTATTCCTTTAGAATGGCGGATTTCACGATTCTTCTCAACTTTCAATCAGACTTTGGTGATGGCCTCCCAGATACAGAAACCAAAACCATGGTTAAATTAGAAGAAAACTATCGTTCAAGAGAAAATATTCTCGAAGCCGCTAATCACCTCATTGAACACAATACCCAAAGAATAGACAAAATATTAAAAGCAACGAGAGGAGAAGGAGAACAAATATATTGTTATCAAGGGCATAATGAACAAGCAGAAGCAAATTTTGTCATCAAACAAATATCTAAACTAAAAAACAAAAATCCCGAATTACAATGGGGTGACTTTGCTATCCTGTATCGGATGAATGCCCAATCTCGTCCCCTAGAAGAACTATTAATCGGTTCAGGAATTCCCTATACAGTCATCGGCGGAATGAAATTTTATGACCGCAAAGAAATTAAAGACGCCTTAGCCTACCTACGAGTAATAGTTAATCCCGCCGATACCATCAGTTTACTGAGAATAATTAATAGCCCAAGACGCGGTATAGGTCAAAAAACTATCGAATCTCTACAAGCAGCTTCAGCAGAATTGGGGATTCCTCTGTGGGAAATAATCGCCGATGAAACCTCAGTAAATGCCTTGGGAGGACGTGCTAGTAAATCCCTGAATCAATTTGCTGCCATGATCAAAAATTATCAGCAGCGCCTAGAGGAGTTATCAGCAGTAGAAATTTTACAGGAGGTCCTCGATGTATCAGGGTATAGATTAGATTTAGAAAATCAAGGTACAGACGAAGCAGATAGTCGTCTAGAAAACTTGAGTGAATTGTCTAATGCAGTAGTGCAATACCAAGAAAATAATCAAGATACAAGTCTAGAAGGATTTCTAGCTAATGCCTCTCTAGCTTCTGACTTAGATAATCTTGAAGAAGGGGAACAAGCTGTATCTTTGATGACTCTTCACTCAGCTAAGGGGTTAGAATTTCCCATAGTTTTCTTAGTGGGGTTAGAACAAGGTTTATTTCCCCATAGTCGCAGTCTTCAAGACCCCCTACAATTAGAAGAAGAAAGACGCTTGTGTTATGTTGGCCTTACAAGAGCGAAAGAACAATTATTCATAACTCATGCTCAACAACGCAGTCTCTGGGGAAGAGCAGAACCGGCTGTAGCTTCTCAATTTCTTAAAGAACTTCCTTCAGAATTAATCGCCGGGGGCAAAAATTCTAGAAGTAAAAATAAAGTCGGCGGCAAAGCAATAACTGAGGTAGAAAGTAGTAACTGGCAAGTAGGCGATCTCCTCATACATGGAAGTTTTGGAGAGGGTAAAATTACCCATGTTTTAGGAGTAGGCAAAAAAGTTACCCTAGCAATTCAATTTCCTGGCCTAGGGACAAAAATTATAGATCCGCGAGTGACTAAATTAGAGCGCTTAATCTAAGTTATGATGACAGTTAGAATGAATATAAGTGGTAAATAAAAAAAATAATTATGACCGAGTCAGATAAAATTCCTGTGGTTATTAATGGTGCCGCCGGGAAAATGGGACGAGAAGTAGTTAAAGCCGTCTCAGCAAGTGAAGATATGATGCTTGTGGGAGCTGTAGATAGAAATCCTGCTATCCTAGGTCAAGATATAGGTGAGATAGCAGGTTGTGGACCTTTGGAAGTACCAATTTTAGACGACCTCCAAGGAGTACTAGTGTTAGCTACTCAACAAAAAATTCAAGGGGTAATGGTGGATTTTACTCACCCCGATAGTGTGTACGAAAATGTACGCGCGGGTATAGCTTATGGAGTGCGTCCAGTAGTGGGAACCACTGGTTTAAATAGGGATCAAATCCAAGAATTAGCGGAATTTGCCGAAAAAGCAAGTACAGGTACTTTAATTATCCCTAATTTTTCTCTAGGCATGGTCTTACTACAACAGGCAGCTTTACAAGCAGCTAAGTATTTTGAACATGTAGAAATCATCGAACTTCATCACAATCAAAAAGCAGATGCCCCCAGTGGTACAGCAATTAAAACCGCAGAAATGCTCTCAGAAATTAATAGTACCTATAATCAATGTCAAGTCACAGAAACAGAAAAATTTCCCGGAGCAAGAGGTGCAAAGGTAGGAAAAGATATACCTGTTCATAGTGTGCGCTTACCAGGTTTAATCGCTCACCAAGAGGTGATTTTTGGCGCACCAGGAGAAATTTATACCCTACGTCATGATACTAGCGATCGCTCCTGTTATATGGCGGGTGTCCTTTTAGCGATTCGCAAAGTTACTCAATTGAAATCTTTAGTTTATGGTTTAGAAAAAATACTCTAACAACCATGTTAATCCCTCTAACTCGTCAGACTTTTGAACAGATTATTCCCCTAGTGGCAACTGGTCCCCAATACGGCTATTACTGGGGTGACTGGCAAAAATTACTTAAACAATTGTTAATTTCTTTAACTTCTGTGGTAGTTATTATCTTGATTGGTGCTTTGTTGGGAGGAAATGGCGAAGCAATCATACTCATCCTCACAATTATTGGAGGTTTATATTGGCTTTGGGGACCAGTATACCTAGCTAGTGTACGTAATCTCTCCTATCGTCGTTATGGCTATAGTGGTTTTCTGCGAGCTAGAGTCGTAGATGTTTATCTCACTGAAGAGTTAATTCGGGAAGAGCAAACTGTAGATAAACAAGGCAATTTAGTAATTATTGAAAATAAAGAAAGAAGAATTAATGTAGAAATTGAAGACGAAACTGGTTTTTATGCTCACATACAAGCACCATTAAAACGAATTCATAAAGTTATTAAGCCAGGTCAAATAGCTGAATGTCTCGTTTTATCTAAAAAACCTGATTTAGTCATAATTAACAAAATTACTGACATATATATCCCTAGTCATAACCTTTGGGTGGGTGAATATCCTTATCTTAGAAGAGATGTCTTTAAGAAAGTTAGTTTATCTTTATTGAAAGATAGTAGAAGATTTCGTTGATATAGCACTCCAGCGGCTGGATCTACATTAGAAGACCTTAATGAACGCAGCCAATAAATGCTTCTCTTAAGAAAGCAAGATAAATAGAAATCTTGTATGCTTCATGACTCTTTGCAACAGAATCTTTGCTGCTCCTGAAAACAAAGATTTAGGAATTGTTAAACAAAAACGAAAGAATAATACTAAGTTAATTGTAGCACCTTTACCAGTTCTTTGACTGATATTTTTTGCAACAGAACCAAAAAACCGCTACCAGTTCTTAAACTTATGTAAATTATTTGTTTAAAGGCAAAATCTGAGTTATAATATAATCAGAATAAAAAAGTTAACCATATTTTGTAGTTTTAATCCGTTACCGTAAACAACGACTAAATCTTAAGACAGATAGAAATAACATAATATAGCAAGTAGTTTATGGTAATTCTTTTTTTCAATCGTTACAACAACAAGGAAAAGATTGCTCAACTTGTAATGAACTTAATACAAAAAAACTTAGTTGGAAAAGCTTGTTGCTTAGTAAGCATACAAAAAATAGATAGTATTCCGGCTTTTTGACAATAAAGATTTTTGGTGGATACAGTATAGATTTTTCAAGAAATTGATTTTTTAGTCAACCAAACCGTATGATCATTACATGTTGCATCAGTATCTTTGCACTGATGGCGTTGCGTATTTGCGGGATGATTTTGATGATTTGTAATGTTAGATGAAATCCGCTTATGTCCATAATTCAACTTCCGAGTCTGGATATTTCTCCTGTAATTGTTTGACTTTTAACGGCAGTTTTTTTTCCAGGCTTCTTGTTCAATTGGATCGGCTTGCTTATTTTCAGGACGGGGAATTCTTAAACGATATTCCATATCCCATAATGATGCAAAGCCGCACTGATTTATCCTGAGAAAAAATTCATTGATTGACCGCATAAGGGCGGTCATCTATCGCCCCGGATTTAAAATCCGGGGAACGGATGACCTGAAACTGACACGAGGTAACACAGCAATTATATAGTACTTTAGTCATACTTATTACAAGTATAGAGTTTATTTGGGAAGAACTCACTCTAGAAATATTGATTATGGAGTTTATTAAGTTATGGTTATGACAATTAGAACAAATCCAGATGTAAAAAAAGGTACATATTTTTCTGAGACTATTGAAGATCCTTTTACATGGACGCTTTTTAATGATGGAATTAATTATTTAGATGTAGATCAGGGAGAATTAGCTGATTGTTATTTAATGGCCGCATTGGCTGAAATTGCCCAGCATTCACCCAATTATATTGATCAAATAATAGAGGAAAATACTAGTACTAGCTACAATGTTACAATTGCCGAAACAACAATTCAAATTGATAATGATCTTCCCGTTAAAAGTAAAACAAATAATCGTCCTCTTTATGCTGGTTATGATGAAGATGAAGCGTGGGTAGCCTTAATTGAAAAAGCCTATGCTATTGTTAATTCTTTCATAGATTTAAAAGGTCCAACAAGAGAATGGACTTCAGGTGTAAATTCTTATGAAACAATAGAATGGGGGAACGCTGGGGGTGCAATAGTAGATTTAATAGGAGGCACTGATCACTATCAAAGAATAAGTGAAATGGATGATAGGCAAATTCGTGATTTGTTATTAAATAATACACGTCCAACTATTTTATCCTTTTCAAAGCCTTCAAAGCCAGATTCACAGTCAGAGAACAATAATAGCTCCGGAAAGAAAAAAGCAGCAGGTGAACATGGAATAGTGCTCGGTCATGCTTATTCTGTTATTGGCTATCAAGAAAAAAACAATAGCTATAGATTATTTAATCCTTGGAATTTTGAAGGTGTAAATGATAAGGGAGTCAAAGGGCGTTATGTAGATTTAGGCATAAAAGATCTAAGGGAAATAGATGCCCAAGCAGATGCAATAGTTGGAATTGGATGGGTAGAGGACCTACCACCTAGCTCACTGACTATTTTAAAAGCACCTACAGATATTTCTATTTTCGGTTTACCTACTGAAATTGATAAACAAGATGGTTTAACAATTAATCAGATATGGGCATGTGATCCTAACGGATGGACAGATTTATCTTCCATTGAATTTTGGTTAGAAAACAAAGATGGAAATCGTTTTAATCTCACTACGGAGAATAACTTTTTTCCTTTTGAAGATAATTATCACTGGGCGGGTGTTAATGAATTATTTTTTTCTAAGTCAACTTTAGACGAGTTGTCAATTAGGGGAGATACATATACTTTTTACGCCCAGTCAAAAGATGAAGCAGGATTATTAGGAAACTTATTTAGTCAATCTATAACCATTAATGAAACGTTTAGTGCTGATTTAGTAGACTATGATGATTGGTTTGATTGGTTTGATACTGATTATGATTCTGCCGCATTTTATAATCGTGATACAGGGGAATGTACATACAAATACTCAGATTGTTATAGCGACTATGTATTTGTTACTACTGGAGATAGTATTGGAGTTGAGGCACTAATTTTTAACAGTGGTACTGCTATAGCAGATAACGTCAGTGTTTCTTTTTGGGCTTCAGATAACTCAATAATAACTAGCTCAGATTACAAACTGGGTACGGTTAATATTTCCAGTATTGATACCTTAAAAAGCAAATGGGCTACTTTAAATACCACACTGCCGGCGACAATTCCTGATGGTGATTATTACGTAGGTTATACCTTCAGTTCAAGTTCATCTGAATTGGATACATACAACAACACTGGCATTGTTGACGATGCTAAGATCAGAGTTGATTTTAACAGATTACCAAGGCTAAAAAACCCTATAGCCGATATAACTATTAATGCTTATGAGCAATTTAATTTTACCATTCCATCCAACACATTTATGGATCAAGATCGCGACGTTTTAACTTATAGCGTCAATAATTTACCTAGATGGTTGAAATTTAATAGCACAAATTTGAGTTTAAGTGGTAAACCAACTAATGCCAATAGTGGCACTCTCAACCTAGAGGTAGTAGCTGACGATAAAAAAAGAGGAAGTGTTTCAGATTTCTTTCAAATAACTGTATTAAATAGCGGAGAGATTTCTAAAAGTACCATATCCATATCTGACGTCTCCCTCAAAGAAAGAAATCGAGGCACAACTAATGGCCAAATCAATGTTAAACTTTCTTCACCAGTTTCTGAAAGAGTCAAATTTAAACTGACTACTACTAATGGTACAGCTACAAGCCGTGAAGATTATCTATCATTGAAAAACAAAATCTTTACTCTTCAACCAAATCAAACTCGTCTCAATGTACCAATTAAAATCTATGGAGATGAAGTTTTTGAAGGAAATGAGCAATTTCACCTTAAATTAAAGCCCATAGGCAATAATTGCAAAATCGGGAACAATACAGCCACGGTCACCATAATCGATAACGAAAAACTGCCAACAATCTCCTGGTCAACTAACCAAATTACTAGTATTGAGGGAAATCGGGGTAAAAAGCGAATAGATTTAGGTGTGGAACTATCTAATCCTAGTAGTCAAACCATCAAAGTTAAATATAGTACTCAAGATGGCTCGGCCAAACTAAAGGACTCTGACTATCAAAGAGTTAATAATCAAACTATTACTATTAAACCTGGTCAAACAGAAGCTCAAGCCAGATTATATGTAATAGGTGATGGTAATTTTGAAGGTAATGAAAATTTCTGGGTTAATTTACATAATTCTCAGAATGCTTCTATCAAAACAAAACAAGCCAGGATTAATATTAAAGATAACGAAAAACTGCCAACAATCTCCTGGTCAACTAACCAAATTACTAGTATTG
>NZ_JALKVM010000162.1:0-2504 GCF_057440575.1 Johannesbaptistia floridana | reverse complement strand
TGTGAAGTGCAAAGGAGCGCGTAACGCACCAAACATGAGTAATGAGTTTTGAAGTTTTGAAGTAAGAAGCCTGTAGCCTGTAGCCTGTAGGTTGGGCAGGGAGATATAGCAAGCTCGCCAATAGATGTTGACAAAAATGATGAAAAGCCCCCCTTAGTAAGGGGGGTTGGGGGGATCTGTAAATATAAATATTGTTAACAGTACAACGCTCATTGCTATAACCCAACATGATGAGTAATGAGTAAGGAGTAATGAGTAATGAGTAAGAAGGTAGCATGTAGTAGCCTGTAGGTTGGGCAGGGAGATAACCCAACACAATGAGTAATGAGTAACGAGTAATGAGTAATGAGTTTTGAAGTAAGAAGGTAGCCTGTAGGTTGGGCCCTTGGTCACGAAACCCAACACAATGAGTAATGAGTAACGAGTAATGAGCCGAAGCGCGTAACGCACCAAGGCTGTTTGTGTTCACAAAATAATTAACTTGTGCGTTACACTTCGTGCTTTGCACCCTACAAGTATTGCTTAAAATCCCAGTCCTTTTTTCTTAGCTAATACCCCATCTATCCACCGTTTCTCACTAGTCCCATTAGGGTACAATGCTGATAGAGATTGAGCTAAGGTCCAAAATCGCTGGTCATCTCCTACCCCATCATCTACTAAGAAGGTTTTTAAAGCATCGCTTCTCCCTGCGGTAAACAGAAGCATTGATTGGTGGATACGGTCTAAAACAGTTTTCCCTATATTCTCTATAGTTGAATCATCCCTGTTTTGAGTAATCTTTTGTTCTTCTTCCGGGAATAAGGATATTTGTACATTCTTATTCTTTTTGGTTTTTCTTTTTTTGGGAGTTTTAAGAGAGTCTAAATCATGTCTTGGTGCGCGTTTCCTTGCGGAGGTTTCCTCCGCGGGGTCGCACCGCTTTTTATCTAGTAATGCTTTTGACCTTTCTAATACAGGTAAAAGTCTGGCTTTGTTTCCCTTAATCTCTACTAGGGTATTGAGGTTTTCTAAGTTAACCCCTAAGCCTTGGGCGATTTTTCTTACAGAATCGTATTCTAAAACAAAGCCTGTGTTAGCTGCTTTGGAGGTGGATTCATCTTCATCTGCTTCTGCTTCTACCTCCGTATGGTTGTTATCCCCAGCTTCAGTTGATAAAGTCCAAAGCCACATAGCTGTAAGTCTGGCATCTGATTCTAGAGATGATGTATCGGCATCTTTGAAAATCATTCGCAAGGCTTCTTGAGATACAGCAGCCCACAGGTTTTCTAGATAGTCTTTGAGAGTGACTATTTCACCAGAGGCTTTTTCTACACTGTCATAGCGGGAGAAGATTTCTAAAGCAGGTCCTAAACAGGCAAAAATAGCATCGGCACCTACTATTCCTTCTGATGCAAGGCGTGGCATCCATTCATGAATACGAATAGGTAGTTCTTGCAGTACATCTCTCCAATCGCCGATTTGGTTTTTGGTGCGAGGGCGACACACTAGGTGGATTGATGAGGCGAGGGCGGCAGAGTCCCTAGCACGTAATCTTGTACTCATTTCGGTATCAATTGCCCATGATGCGGTTATAGTCCAACCTGCATCTACCATGGCTTGAAGTTGTGCTTCCCATCCTGATGTTGATTTATGGGCAAACACTATGATACCTATACCATCAGGGGAGAGTATTCTACAACCTTCTGCCATGGCTTTTGCCATTTGCGCTTCAAACCAATTTCCATCTTTATGTGGATATCTAGCAGAATCCCAACCAGCCATTTCACATATTTCTTCATCCTTTGGGGCTATTTGAGATGAAAATAAATTAGGGTAAAGATTACCTAAGCTGCGTTTTAACCATACGTAAAAAAAATCAGATAAGTCTGAATAAGGTACGGCATTATAATACGGTGGATCTGAGAAAAAAGCTTGCACAAAATCATCAGGAAGAGGATGTGAGGTTGCTTCTGCTTGTTCTACTTGACCAATTTGATAAGATTGCTTTTCTCTTTTTAAGATTCTGATTATATTAGATACTGTAACATTAAAATCCCCTGCTGCACTGGAAAAAGGACTAGCCTCTGGAAAATCCCACAGCATAGGTATAGCTTGTCTCGTAAAAACATGAATTACTTGAGACATGGTAGGTTTCCAAATACAAAGACTATTTCCTATATCAGCTATTTTGCTTATAGCAATACCTAAAATCGTTTGAACAATTTTTAGTAGTTCTATATTATTGTTACTATCCTGTGATTTTATCTCTATGTCATTAACTAATTTTATTAAAGTAGTTAAAAGTAAAGCTTGACGAGAGGTAAATAAGCTACCCCAAGTATTATGACCATAAATAGGGGCATTAAAAACACCACTCATTACAGGCAATGGTTCATCAGGAACTAAACTTAGCTCTGCCTTATACTCCGCTTTTCTCCTCTCTAACTCCTCCTTCGCTGCAACAACAGCATCTTTATCCTGAGTATTAGGCAACCGATAAAACCGACCCTTCTCACTTTCACGAG
>NZ_JALKVM010000161.1:0-17698 GCF_057440575.1 Johannesbaptistia floridana | reverse complement strand
ATTACTCATCTAACGGTGCGTTACGGGCTTCGCCCTAACACACCCTACAACTACTACATCTACAACTACTTTTATACTGTTGGGTTTCGTGACCAAGGGCCCAACCTACAGGCTACCTTCAAAACTCATTACTCATTACTCATTACTCATTACTCATTACTCAACCCCAATCAGCAACTTTTGGCAAAGATGCTTTGGTCTGAGTCTACCTAACCTTTCTTCTTATCAACACTGCCATAACCAAGCTAAATTAAGCTCAAAATTTGCTAATACACTTTCCCCTGAAATTGTTGTCGGAGATTGTAAAATTTCTACAGGTTGTTGAGGGCGATAAATTTCCACTTGTTGTAATTCAGGATTAATTAACCAACCCAATTCTGCCCCATTATCTAAATATTCTTGCATTTTTGCTTGTGTTGTTGCCAAATTATCGCTTGGGGATAGTAACTCTAAGACAAAATCAGGACATATTGGTGGAAATTTACTTTTTTCTTCATCAGTGAGTGTTTCCCACCGTTCTTTTTTTACCCAAGAAACATCAGGAGATCGATCGCTTCCTAATGGTAAACGAAAACAAGTAGAAGAATCAAAAACTATCCCTAATTGATTTTTTCGATTCCACAATATAAATTCTCCGATTAATTCCGCATTTTTACGTCCTGTTTCTCCCCCTGTAGGTGGCATAATAATTAACTCTCCATTAGTATTTCTTTCAAATTTAAGCTCTGGGTTTTGACGACAGAGATGATAAAATTGCTCTGTACTAAGGGAAAATGCAGGTTCTAATTTTACAGTTGTGATCATGGTAGGATTACTGTTTATCTTTATTCACATAATAAAATAATACTATTTATTGACAAAACCAAAGAGCGATCGCTTAATCAATAAATTTTTAAAATCTCTTTTTCAAAGGTAGTTCAATTATGGAGTTAAATTTAGAAATAGTTACAGCCATTTGTCTTGGACTCACCTTGAGTGCGGCTTCTGGTTTTCGTATTTTTTTGCCAGCTTTGATTTTGAGTGTAGCTGGAATCAATGGTCATTTACAGCTAAGTCCAGAATTTGCTTGGGTTGCCACCTATCCTGCTTTACTTATCTTTAGTATTGCTACTTTAGTTGAAATTGCCTCTTACTATATTCCTCTAGTTGATAATTTATTAGATACTATCGCCCTTCCTTTAGCACTAATAGTAGGTACGCTTTTAACTGCGGCTGTACTTCCAGAGTTAGAATCAGTAAATCGCTGGATTATTTCTATTGTATTAGGTGGTGGTATCGCTGAGACTATCGAAGTTTTAACTATACTTTTTCGCTTGGCTTCTACTGGTATGACTGGGGGTATGGGGAATCCAGTTTTAGCTACTGTGGAGATTTTAATCGCGATCTCTCTTTCTCTGTTGGGTTTATTTTTACCTCTTTTAGCCATATTTTTGGTCATCTTCTTACTGCAACTAGCTATTAGAAGAATTTATCGTTTTATTAAAAATCGACACCGCAGACGGCGATTATCTGCAAATTCCATCCAGGATAAAAATGATCAACTCAGACCTTGATAGTAGTATGTTATTTAGTTTGAAAAATATTTTGGACCATCTTTTTCTTGACACCACTACTAGCTACATCTAAAGCCTCTACCTCTGAAGTAGTAAGTTGCCATCCCAAGGCACCAAGATTTTCTGCTGCTTGACGAGGATTTTTAGCCCCAGGAATAGGAATAGTGCCTTTACAGATGCACCAATTCAAAGCTATCTGAGAGAGGGTTTTTTGTCTATTGGTAGCGATTTCTTCTAAACAAGCTAATAGTGGCTGCATCCCAGGTAAAAGCTGTTTAAAGAGAAAACCTCTAATACCTGAGGGTAATTTATTGTCAACACTATATTTACCAGTTAATAACCCTAAAGCTAGAGGACTATAGGCGATTATTTTAATACCTAGTTCATCACAAACCTCTTTTAAGCCTAATTCTGTAACAGGATAGGTAGACATTAGAGAATATTGTACCTGTAGGCTGGTAATTGCTATGCCGCGATCTGCAAATCTTTTGTATACTTTTTTCAGTCTTTTTGGTCCATAATTAGATAAACCAACACCCCTAGCTAAACCCTGTTCATAAATATCTCCTAATCCATCTAATAAGGACCATTCTTGCCAGGGTGCATAATTAGCTGTTGACCAGTGCATTTGTACTAAATCTAGATTGCGTCCTAATCTTTCTACGGAAGCTTTAGCTGCTGATACCATAGACTGACGAGTTAATCTCCAGGGATAGGCGGCCAATTTTGTAGCGATACAGAGATTTTCTCCTAGGTTTGGAGTATAAGCTTGGGCAAATTTTCCCAGGAGAGTTTCACTTCTTCCTTGGAGTTTACCTGTGCCGTAGGAATCACCTGTATCAAACAAAGTAACCTGATTTTGCACACACAGATTGAAAACTTTTTGCAGTTCTTCATCCATATTGGGACTATATCCCCATAAAAGCTTATTTCCCCAAGCCCAAGTTCCACACCCCATAGTTGGTAGAGTTAGTTTTGCCTGATTTGCCATTAGTTTAATCGTTTTAGTTCTTGATTAATATTATCTAACAAAGCATCATAGTATTGCCTGATGGTTTCCACAATTTTAACAACTGCTTCAGGGGGCAGAAAGAAAAGAAGAAGGTATGAAGGTAGAACTTTATCATAACTAATTAAACGGACATGATATGAGTTATTATTTTCTGGAGTATTTTGAGCTGAAAACTTAGGAAAAATCAGATTGAATGGTTTAATTTTTGCTACAACAATATATCTATAGACTGTGTTATAATATTGTCCTGAGTGTAACTTGTAAAGATTGCTGGTTATGGACAAACTAAAACTCTAAGCTAAGCAAGAATTAAACTTTTATTTTTAGAATGATTTATAATTTACCAATTAAATTAGTTTTAAGTACTATTTTGCTTTTTGTCAACCTTAAAAGTTCTAAGTTAGAATTAACTAAAATGTATGTTGAACTGATTAGTTGTAATAACAGTTTAACTGAGACTTGTTCAGATTCCCCTGTTACTAGTTTGGCTGACTATGCAGATGGTCAATATTTCTATGGGGAACAAACCGAAGCTAATCAAGTTGGAGAAAAGTACTTAATTTTAAAAAAAGAAGCAGATTTAATCCATGGTTTTGCCTATATCAGAAATTCTGGTAATGGCGCATATTGTTTCCAAGGTGAAGTTATCAATAATCAAATTGTTAATGTCCGAATTATTGATATTAACGCAAGTGGAAATAGTGATGTTTATCAGTCAGAAACAAATATTGACCTTAATTCTTACTATCCTCTTGCAGAAGCAGAAACACAATTGAATACTCAAGTCTGGCTTGAAAAATGTATTCAATTGTTTAATGATTAGTTGATAGCTTTTTTCAGTCTACTGAGGTACAGAGGTTAACGAACTAGGTAACTTCTGTACAGACTATATATTTTTAAAAGAAAAAACCACATGGATTTATTTAATTTAGCTCCCAAAAATATTCAGTAGGTAGGTAAAATTAAACCTAAAATAGAAAAAGTTTTAAATTTGCCCTAAACGATAGGATTAATAAAATCCAAAGGATTCAAAGGAATATTATTTCGCCTTACTTCAAAATGAAGATGTACTCCAAAAGAGAAACCAGTATTCCCCATAATACCAATTTCCTGACCTTGGGTAACCTCTTGATTATGATTAACATTTACAGAACTCAGATGAGCATATCTAGTTTGCAGACCTAATTGAGAATGCTCTAAATAAACTACGTTACCATAACCTCCTCCACAACTAGTATCGCCTACCACACAACTTTTCTCTACTACTTTGACTTTTCCATCGGCCACAGCAAAGACTTTTTGCATAGGTGTTACTTTGTGAGCAATATCTATACCAAAATGATCACGCCTACCAGATGCTAAAAAGCCACTAGTGACTATACAACCATCCCCAACGGGTTTGATCATTTTTGCTTCAATTTCAACACTAATTATATTAGTATCAAATTCTAAAGAATTGCCCTGTGCATCAAATGCTTCAACAACAATTTCTCTTCTAGCCGCAGTGTTAAAGACAACATTGGCAGCCCATATACCATTGTTTACAGGAACAGGATTACCCACTAAATCAAAAGTAGTTCCACCCCACGGAGTGTATAATTCTATTGAAGAAACACTGGTGTCAGCAGTACCTGAAACTAAAAAAGGTTTATTAACAGGAAATGATTCTCCAGAACTGGGTTGAGTAATTTTTACTAATGCCATAAATAATGTTTCTCCAATGCTAAATTTTTAATTGCCACATAATAATTAATTGGTATTCTTACATCATTGTAACATATCTTCGATGTCATCAATAAAATTCCTCTAATACCAAGTGGGATAAAATAGCATAACTAGAGCTAAAAAATATGGGTAAAAGCACATGCCACGTTATCTAATATCTACGGGATCGTCTTTTGAAGAAGCAGTAGCCTACTCCCGTGCGGTTGTTAATGGAGATTGGCTGTTTATATCAGGAACTACTGGATACAATTATGAAAATATGACCATTTCTGATGATGTTGTAGAACAAGCAGAACAATGCTTTAGCAATATAACAGAAGTACTCAAAGAAGCGGGTTTTAATTGGTCAGATGTGGTAAGAGTTCGCTACATTTTCCCCAATCGAGATGATTTTGAACCTTGTTGGCCAACTATCAGAAAATATTTAGGTGAGGTTAAACCGACGTCAACTATGATAGTAGCAGGACTAGCAACTCTAGAAATGAAAATAGAGGTAGAAATAACAGCTTATCGTGGTTAATTATGTCGGTTTTTCCGTCTAATTAAGCTCAAAGGGCGATCGCCTCCTTAGCTAGAATACATTTAGTGCGATCGCCCGATTTTTATTATCTATCTCATGGTTACAAACTCTTCAGCAGAACTAGGATGAATTCCTACAGTATCATCAAAGTCAGTTTTAGTCGCGCCCATTTTCACGGCAATCGCCACTCCTTGAATAATTTCTGCTGCATAATCTCCCACCATGTGGGCACCCAAGACCTTATTAGATTCTTTATGTACTACTAACTTCATCATTGTTTTTTCCTGTTTTCCTGGAAGTACATAGTACATAGCCCGAAATTCAGAGCGGTAAACAATGATACCATCTTCTCCATACTTAGACTTAGCTTCTGCTTCTGTTAAGCCTACTGTTGCTGCCTCTGGAGTACTAAACACTGCTGAAGGTACATTTTCGTGACTCATAATATGGGGTTTTCCACCAAACTCTTTATCGGCGAAGGCACGTCCTTCACTGATGGCTACTGGAGTAAGATTAATTCTATCAGTACAATCTCCCACCGCATAGATATTTGGTTGAGAAGTGCGACTATATTCATCTACAGCGATCGCCCCTGATTTCAATTCTACTCCGGCATTGTCTAAACCCAACTTATCCACATTAGGAATTCTCCCTGTTGCGGCTAATCCCACGGCATCTACTAGGACAAATTCAGAATCTCCGCCACCTGCTGTTTTAATATAAACCTTTAATCCTTCGGGAGTTTTTTCTATTTTTGTGGCTTGAGTTTGAGTCATAATCTTCACTCCATGATTTTCCATTCCTGTTTGAATCATGTTGCGAATATCTTCATCAAAACCTTTTAAGATCTTTTCACCGCGTACCAACTGAGTCACTTCTGTACCTAGATGGTTCATAATGCAGGCAAATTCTACACCTATATAACCTGCACCAATAATCATAATATTTTTAGGCTGCTTTTCTAAAGTAAACATCCCATCAGATATGATTGTGTGTTCAATTCCTGGTATATCTGGTTTAACTGGATGTCCTCCCACAGCGATCAAGATTTTATCTGCGGTAACTTTTTTGTCTCCTACTTCCACAGTATGAGGATCTAATAATTTTGCATATACATCAAAAAGTTGTACCTTGGACTTATCTAGCATTGTTTTATAAATACCATTTAACCGGACAGTTTCTTGGTTAACTGCGGTAATCATTTTATTCCAATCAAGGGTACTTTCTACTTTACTCCAGCCATAACCTTCGGCTTCACTAAATTGTGCCGGGAAATGAGAAGCATAAACCATGAGTTTTTTTGGTACACAACCTCGGTTAACACAAGTTCCCCCTAGGCGATCTGGTTCTGCTAGTCCTACTTTTGCGCCATATTCTGCTGCGCGTCTTGCTGTAGCTATTCCTCCTGAACCGCCACCTAGTACAAATAAATCGAAATCATAACTCATTACACTTTACACCTTAAATATTTAATTTTTAATCAAAAAGCAAAAAACAGTTACACGTTCTTTGGTTAATTTTAACACGTGAGCGGAATGTCCCTACGCAGTACTGCATAGGTTGCATTGATCCAGAATAAATGCAGGAGGTACGACGGTATTCAACTCAATTGAGATAGCCCAGAATTCTGAAAGAGGAAAGCAACGCTGCTGTTTCTAGCGTCAACTTAACCTAAGGCAGGGGGGCGATCGCATTTAGAGCAGCTTTAATTATTAATTTTACCGCTCAATCCCTTAACCTTTGTACCTCAGTAGACTAAAAAACGCTATAAATCAATAAAAGTTTAGAATTAAGTCAAGAAGGAACTCGAATCGTACATTAAATAATTATTAATCGTGACTCTAATTCAAACTTTACAATCAATTTCTCTAGAAACCAGGAAAAATCTACTTACTCTATTTATCATCGCCATTTTTTTTTGGCTTAGTATTACAGCTTTATTACCAACTTTACCAACTTATGTGATTGAGGTTGGTGGTAATACTCAACAAGTTGGTTTGGTGATGGGCAGTTTTGCCATTGGACTACTATTATCCAGAACTTGGTTAGGACGAGTAGCTGATCATCGCAGTCGCAAATTAGTAATTTTAATTGGTACAGGTGTGGCAGCAACTGCTCCCTTGGGTTATCTTTTACTGGCTTCTCTTCCTGGTTTAATGAGTGTGAGAGCTTATCATGGCATTAGTATTGCTGCTTTTACTACAGGATATAGTGCATTAGTAGTAGATTTAGCTCCAGTTAAGCACAAAGGCGAAATTATTGGTTACATGACTTTAGCAATGCCAATTGGTATGGCGATTGGACCTGCTGTGGGAGGGTTTATTCAAGAGGGAATGGGCAACTTGACCCTGTTTATGGCTACCTCTATTTCTGGGTTGGGGTCTTGGTTATTAACTTTGAAAATAACTGAGAAAAATCGAAAACATGATTTAAATATTAATAAAACTCAGCTTCGTAGTGTAGCAGCCTTGTTACAGTCTACGGGATTAATAGTTATGGCAACAATTATGTTTTTAATTGGTTTAGTGTTCGGTAATTTGGTAGCTTTTATGCCATTGTTTATTAAAACAGAATTACCGAATTTTAATCCAGGGATATTTTATACAGCGATCGCCATAGCGAGTTTTTCTGCTCGGGTTTTTGTCGGACGAGTTTCTGACCTATATGGTAGAGGTTTATTTATTTCCCTGAGTCTTTGTTTTTACATAATCTCCATGAGTTGTTTAAGTTTAGCTGATTCGCCAGTTTTATTAATTCTTGGAGCAATTTTTGAAGGTGCTGGGGCTGGTATACTAATTCCCATGATTATTGCGATGATGTCGGACCGCTGTTATGATTCTGAGAGAGGACGGGTTTTTTCTCTGTGTATTGGTGGATTTGATGTGGGCATAGCTTTAGCTGGACCTATTTTCGGCTTTATAGCCACTCAACTAGACTATAGAAGTTTATTTATGATTGCTGTGGGTTTAGTTGTGTTAGCTTTGTTAATTTTTATCTGTTTTTCCAATAAAAAGCTAAGTACTTCTTACCGTTTTGCTATAGGTCAAGCTCAAGATTTATATGCTATGGATTTAAACAAGTAAAATTAATTACTTAATTCTAAACTATTGGCTTCTGTAGAATTGAAATCCACACGACAAGAATAGGGGGTCGTGCTAAAATCACATTCATAGAAAGCTACACATTGATCAGGGCGATTAAAAACCCGCAAGTTATATTGATACTCTCTAGCTACTGTACCCATTTGATTAACTAGACGATAGCGTTTGATATAGTCTAAAATTGTCCAAAGCTGACGGTTAATCAACAAATCAACGGTATTATCTTCAGTGTTGATCATCCAACCTTGAATTAATTTACCGTTAAAGGGATCGAATTGTTCTTTTGCCCACCAGAGGCTAGGTAAGTTGGGGGTATAGCTATCAAAGTCTGACTCGGTAATAAAATTCGGGTCCGATTGATTAATGATAGTTTGAGAGGTTAAAGAACAAGTTAACTCTTCTACTTGAGGTTGAGCAATAGCTGTGAGAGAAAAAAAGGGAGTCAACAAGTTAACCAGCAATAGGAATTGATACCACCTTCGGTTTTTAAAAATCTCTCCCTTGCTCCCCTGCTCCCCTTCTCCCCTTCTTCCTGCTCCCAAAGCTCCCCTGCTCCCTTGCTTGTTTATAAATAACATTTCATTTTGATTCACTAACATAAATTATTCGGACCAAAGACGACGTCTTGATCTCTCTTCGAGAAGACTATGAGTATTAAATAATAGTTCCGGGATATTCAATTTTTCTGGACAACGGGGTAAGCATTCGCCGCAACTAGTACAACGGTTACCTTTTTTTCCGGGAAACCAATGTCCTGCTTTTTCCAACATATTGTAACGGTATTGACCGTATTCTTTTAGGTCATAAGCAATTGCTAAATTTCGTAGTCTTAGAATTTCAGGAATATTGACAGATTCTGGACAGGGAAGACATTGATAACATTGACTACAAAGATCGCCCTTTAAACTATTTTCTAGATGTGTTTCTAGATTAAGAAGTATCTCTTTTTCCTGTGTTGTTAAAGGGAAAACTTGGTCCCCTATTTCTGCTGCTATTTCTAATTGTTGAGGATTAGCGGCACCCACACTGAGAGTATTTATACGTTGATCACTCAACAAAAAGCGATAGTTTAAAACCATGGGAGTAAAAGGTTTACACAAATTCGCCAAGGTTGCTGAGGGTTGATAAAGACGTCCACCCTTGTCTGTGGGGGAAATAATAAATATGCCTAAATTTCGACTGGTAGCTAACTCAATTATTGGTTGATTGTGCTGCCAAAAATAATAATAGTGTAGGAAGACAAACTCGAATAAATCTGTCTCGATTGCCGCTTTAATTAACTCTCGACTACCGTGAGTTGAAAAACCTAGATGTCTTACTTTTCCTTGGGAGATGGCCTTATGAATAGCTTTCAAGCAGCCATTTTCTGCCGTCACTCTTGCTAAATGTTCCCAGGTGTTGATTCCGTGAATAGCTAAACAGTCTATATAGTTTAACTGGAGGCGTTCCAATGACTCGTCTATCCATCTCGACATTTCTCCCTCTTGGCTAGTAGGGGGAATTTTGGTAGTTATATATATGTCTGAACGAGATTTTGGCAATCCTTGTTTAAGGGTTTTACCTAAATAAACCTCACTCTTACCGTAGCCTCTTGCTGTTTCAAAATGGTTGATTCCAATACTAACTGCTTTTCTAATTGTGTCTTGAAATTCTTGTTGGGAATCTAAGCAACGCATAGTCCCCAATGAGAATACAGACATATTTAAATTAGTTTTTCCAAAGAGTCGATACTGCATTTACTTGATATCTCACACTAGTACTTTTGTACAAAGTTCATCAAAACAAGACCACACAGGCTATGTATGAGATAAATAATTAAGTTCAGGGATAGTCAGTATTTTCTGAGAAACCTCCTCTATTAATTAAATCTTCTGGTCTTAGATTTGCCACAAACTCTTTAAAAGCTTGTCTTTCTTCTTCGTCTGCGTCTCTATCTACAGGGATAGAAGCATCAGCTACTACTTCTTCCATTACCCAAATTGGGCTACCTGTACGTAAAGCGATGGAAATGGCATCACTAGGACGACAATCAATTTCTTTATTCACTTCTCCTTGTTTTAAGCATAATATGGCGTAAAATGTATTGTCTTGTAGAGAATGAATAATAATTTTTTCTAGTACCATGTTCCAGGTATCAAAAATGTTACTGATTAAATCATGAGTTAGAGGACGTGGTGGTTTTTGTCCTTCTAAAGCCGCAATAATGGACTTAGCTTGTTCTTGCCCTATGTATATAGGTAAAGCCCTTCTATCTAAACTATCTTTGAGTAGGACTATAGGGCTACGTGTTACTGCATCTAAGGCAATTCCTGCAACATTCATTTCAATCATAAGCGATCGCCTCCCACGCGAATAAAACAGTTAGTACTAATATATCTAGACTCAGATTTAGCAAGAGTTAGGTTTTTCATTTAAAATATTAACCTATACCATCATTTATTATATTGTCTCAAAAAATAGCCGTGTTTACTGGACTAATTCAAAGCTTAGGTAAAATCGAATTAATCAATCAAGATCATCTAAAAGTTTATCTAACTTCCGATTACCATCATAATAATATTCTAACTGATCTAGCTATAGGTGATAGTGTGGCAGTTGATGGAATTTGCTTAACTGTAGCAGAAATTATCAAAAATGGTTTTATTGCCATAGCATCTCCTGAAACTCTCAGACGCAGTACACTAGGTTATCATCAATACGCTGCTCAATTGACAAATTTAGAAACTTCTTTACGCCTCGGGAGTAAATTAGGTGGTCACTTTGTCACAGGTCATATAGATGGTCTGGCTTGTTTAGAGGAGGTTACTGCTACTGCTTCGGCTTGGGAAATGAGATTTACAGCGCCAGAATCTTTTCAAGCTGACTGGCAGGAGGCGATCGCTCCTTATTTGGTTTTCAAGGGGAGTGTAGCTGTCAATGGTATTAGTTTAACTGTAGCTGATTGTGCTCTCGATAGAAGTTGGTTCCGGGTCGCGGTTATTCCCCATACTTATCAAGAAACTAATTTATCTCATCTTCAAGTAGGTGATTGGGTTAATATCGAAAGTGATATCTTAGGTAAATACGTCAATCGTTTATTAGAACAGCGTTTTCATGGGGAAAAAGTTATCAATAGTACTGTAGATACTAGCTTTTTAGCAGAACATGGTTATCTTTGAAAAAAAAAGTTTTTTTTACCTTGACAGATAAATTTATTTATGTTTATAATAAATAACTGTGACGCCCAAGCGATCCTCAGTAGCTCAGCGGTAGAGCGGTCGGCTGTTAACCGATTGGTCGCAAGTTCGAATCTTGCCTGGGGAGTTAGAAATAAAAATATTTATTTTATACAAAAAAATTGTTACTTAATTAACGAGTACGTTGGCACACAATACTTTTATATTCTTCGACGATTAAGTCGGATTAAATGTTGTGAAAGTCTATCAGTTGTAGAAGCATTAAAATTATTTTGAAATTTCTGCAAACTGTCTGGAAACAGATTAACAATTACTAAACTATTAGGTACATGGGTGAGGATTTCTCGCAGAGAATCTCCAAAGCTAATTAATAATGCTGGATGATTAATGAGTGATTCAAGTTGGTCGAAGACAATAATTAAGGGTTCATCCAGAGTTGAAAGTTGCCCAAACAAGGTCATAGCTTCTAAGGCAAACTCCTCTTCACTTATATCTTCTTGCCAATTACTTAAGCATAATTTATTAACTAAATTAATATTTTTGAGTTTATTTTCAATAAGAATATCAGTTTTTTATGCTCTAATCATTACTGGTATTTTTGCTTTAATTATCGGGCTTTACCATTTAATAAGCGAACAGAGTCTAATTTCACAGTTAATGCAAAAACAACTACTTTTATCTGGTTCTTTGATGGCAGATAGTCTTTGTTCAGGTATATTTATTGGTTTTATCTTAGCTGAATTATTCAATTTTAATCATGCTTTAGTAAAAACAGGATTAAATAAAAATTTAGCATTTGTGTTTATTTTAAATAATTTTGCTTTAGGAATTTTAGTAGCGATTAGACTGTTCGGATATAGTTTTAATACTATTATTACTACTATATATTTAATTTTAGTAGCAGTAGTATTATTCACTTTTATTCATTTAATAGTCAAAGAAAAACGCTACTATCTCGATTATAGGAAAACGGAAAAAATGAAAAGTTTAATTGAATCCTAGGATAAAATTAAACTAATATCAATATTTAACCATCTATTTAGTATAATTGGTTTAATATTTCTTTTCAATCATGGACATTATTTAATATAAAAAGCAAGCAATGGCAAGAGAAGATTAGTAAGTTGCTAAACGCTTTATATGGTAAGCGATTTAAGCTTTTTACCGTCTAAAAAAAGAGTATCACTATTTTTACAGTTGTGACAAAAATCCTACAATGGACAATTGTTGTACATCTCAAATCAGTACCTGAATATTTTTTATTTATCTCCTCATGTATCCATTCAAACTATCACATAATACACGCGCATACTCTCCTGCACAAAATATATAAGCTCTAGATCCATTATTTTCACAAAGAATATAAACTCGAGTTGAAGGAGCTTCTCCTGACAAACCTCTGTTGTCACCTGAAGTTTTCACATTGCGAAGTCTTTCTCTTCTCATTGCTTCATCCGCTCTTCTAAAACAACTTCCTACACTACTAAGACCTGTATTTGTAATTCTCCAACCAGTAGCAGGCTGAGCAAGAGTTGGAAATGGGTAAATTACTAAACTTATTAAAATATTAATTTTTACTATTGTAAAAAATCTTAATAATTTATAATAATTCTGTCTAACTGCCATGATTACTTTGTTTTATTTTTGGTAACTTTAAATAGTATAATTCCTAATCTAAATTTTGTCTAGGGGGTTTCTGTTGCCAAGAATTATGAATTACATCACAATTCTATGTATATCACTTGTTTGAGCGGCAACATCGTGCATGTGATTCATTTAATTTCAGGAGTGGATTAATCTCTCACCCCATCAGCTAATTTAATTAAAAGAGATCGCCCCTTCTGTTAAATCTACTTAAACTTAACAGAAGGCAAATCAGGATTACTTAAATCTATATATTCAACTTGAGTCATCTCAATTTCCTCGGGATTAGGAGGCATCTTGGTAATAACCGCTAGTTGTTGCTCAATTTGGGTAGGATAATTGCCTAAATAAAAATTACCACGATCTGTGGTTAATAAAATAGCTGTATTTGATCGCCACTCAATCGAAAAAATTTTTACAGGAGTTTGTTGTATAAATTGCTGAATTTTCTGCCAGTAGGGTTGATATTCCTTGTTGTAGTTAATTACAGTTAATATTGGTTCAGGTAAAATTGACTTATTTAAAACTTGAGGGTAGAAGTCTTCTAATATAAATACCCCATCACCATCTATAAAACCTAGTAAGACTCGACTTGGTGAGGCTGTGGCTTGATTTAATTTTGGAGAGACTACTATAGCTACAGGTTGTCTTTCCTCAACATAAATATTTACTTGAGTGGGAAATAACTGACGAGTTACCCTAGCTTCTTTTATTGGTTGACTAGAATCTAATTTTTCAATAATTTCCTCAGTATTCATTTGCCACAAATACTGAGGATAATTAAGAGAGATTAACTTCTGTATGTCTTCTGTTTCCATTAACTGGTTACCAACTATGTTCATTTGTTGGTCAGTGGTTATATGCCAGTAGGGTAGGCGCATTGTCCAGAATAAACCGCCACTTACACCTGTTAAAAATAGTAAGCGCCATACAGATTGTAATAACTTGATTGTTCTTTTCCAGCGTAATTTTTTACGTCTTTCGTCAGATTGGTAGTTACTTAACTTTTCTGTTATAGTCATAGGTTGTTATTATTCTTCAATTTTTCTTCCTAGGATAATTAAATCTCGTTGATGTTGATCTAATTCGGCAATTCCTGGTAAATAACCCCATTGTTCAAATTTATGTTGTTTGAATAATTGTAAACTAGGAAGATTGTGAGCAAACACTAATGCTAACAAATGAGTGATATTAAGCTGGGGACTCTTAGTAATTGCCTGGGTTAGTAATTGTTTCCCTACTCCTTGACGGCGTTTAGTTGGGCACACATAAATGCTTAATTCAGCAGTTTTATGATAGGCGGCACGATCTTTAAAAGATTGAAAACTTAACCATCCCGCAATTTCCTCTTCAATCTCTAATACCCAAATCGGGCGATCGCTACTACGATTTTCTTTAAACCATCTTAATCGACTTTCTACAGAAACCTTCTCTAAATCTGCTGTAGCTTGTCTTCCTGGTATACTTGCGTTATATATTTCTACTATATATGGTAAATCAGACAGATTAGCGTCACGTATCTTGTGCATCTTCTGGCAATATCTCGATGATTAGCTTGGCTATTATATTTTTGATGGAAAAATATTCAGTATTGGAATATACTATTTATCGAAATTTTTATAGTCAAAGGGCGCATAAACTGTTAATCCTCCTGGTTGACATTCGCATTCTACCCTAGAAGTCTCAATTATTTCTCCATCTATCACTAGTTTTTGAGGTTCTTCAAGGGTAATTTTGATACTTTTACTTCTTAAACATAACAAGTTATCGTGATTAGTTGGTCTTTTTACTAAAGCTGAGGTAAACAAAGAGGCGATCGCATTGAAGCCATCTAAGGGCGTCTTAACAGTGGCTATAGTTATTTCTAATAGTCCATCATCACAAATAACTTCACCAAATCCTTGAGCTAATACTGAAGTTGCTGGTGCTACATTAGCAATAGTAATTGCAGTAGCTTCTATTTCAGTGGAATGTTTATTGATCTCCAGAATAGCTTTAAAGCTTTGTTGTTCAGTAACTTGTCTTGCTCCCGCTAGTAAATATGCTAAAGTACCAAGACGATTTTTCAGTTCTCGATTTGCTTTATTAACCATTTCTGCTTCAAAACCTAAACCTGCTAACAAAATCATTGGTTTGTTGTTGCAAATTGCTGCATCAATTACCCGAGTATTGCTGGCAAGAATTATTTCACAGGCACCTCTTAAGTTATTAGGAATTCCCAAAGCTGCCGCAAAGGCATTAGCTGTACCTCTTGGGATTACACCCAAAGGAATATTCGTACCAATCACCGCCTCAGCTACCGCAGATACTGTACCATCTCCTCCTGAAGCAATAATTAGCCCTTTAGTAAGGTTTCCGTTTTCCCCTTGAGATTTAAGAGTAGCCACGGCATCTTCGGCTTGTTTCATAGGATCTAAATCTTCTTGAGTATAAATCACTTGTACTAATATTTGGGGTTCGAGAATTGAACGAATTAAAGTTAAATCTTGTTCGGGATTTCCTCTTCCTGCTACTGGATTAAAAATAAGATAAGCAATACGGCTTTGACTAAATCCTCTAATAATTAGTTCTGCTGATGCTCGATTAAGGATCAAGGGTATATTATAGTTTTGACAGTTGCGCAAAACTAAATGAAAGCTAGGATAATTGAGCCACAACACTTGAGGATCTACGAAAAAGAAGACACAGGCTATTTCTCTAGCGGCAATTTCTAAAGCAAGGACTAAATCTCCTCCTTTTGAGAGTGAATCTATCAAAGTTATTGAGAGTTGTTGAATTTGATTGTCTAGTGTTAAATCCTCATATAAATCTTGAGTCATGAGAATCCCAAAATGAGCTAAGGTCGTTTGGTGTTTCTTAATCCACGCAATCATCGATTCTGTATATTCTGGATGAGCTAAAATAGCTATTTTATTTGACATAAGTGCTACTCTTTTATTTCCTTATAAACAAGATTTATAGCTTTTCTTAACTTATCACGTTCAATTGTTTAACTGATTGGTTTTAGAAGAGCGAATTTTTTTGAGGATATGAATAAATATAAACTTTTTAGAGCTTATACTATAATGATTGCGAAAGTTGTTTAGCTTGACCCTTTTTCTTTTTATAGGAGTTTAGGGTTTCTAAACCATTCACTTTAATAGAGGAAGATAGATAATTATGGGAATGTTTTTTGATGTTTTAAGTGCTATCAACAATCCTAATCAAGAAGCCAGCATTGATAAACTCAGTGAAGTAACTGGTAGTCTTAATGAGATAACTTCTAATACTGATTTGGATTCTTCAGCCATGGAAGGAGTCCTTTCTTCTTTAGGGGGGGTATTGAGTTCTCATCTTAAAGAAGAATCTCAAAATGATGGTAATTTCCTAGAAGGTATTATGGATAAATTTACAGGTGGAGACGATAACCCTCTAATGGGAGGCGGTAATCCTCTAACAGGGGGTATTCAATCCATGATATCTAACCAAATGGAAAACCAAATTATAAGTGCCGTTGCTGATAGAACTGGCCTAGATACATCCATGTTGCAAGCAGTGGTGCCAAAATTATTACCTGCTGTTATGGGTTTATTGCGTATGGGCAAAACCACACCGGGAGCAGTTGGTGAAAGTGGTAATCCTTTACTAAAATCCTTTTTAGAGGGCGATGGCGGAGCAGATTTAGGTAACGTCTTCAAATTTGCTAATCGTTTTTTAAATCCCAGTAATTGATTGATATCTTGCCATTAGGCATAAGAAAAAGCGGTGATTAATCAAAGATTCACCGCTTTTTTTATTACTCACCTGGTTAAGGTGAGAGAAAAAGATTGGCTTTATTCAGTTGCTGTATCTGGAGAACATGGAGGTATTCGGACTGGTTGCGATCTCGCTAATCTTAACCAATTTTCTTCTATAGTTAAATAACCAATCTCAACTAAATAATCTCGATTATCAACAGTTATAGATAAATGAGCATCCGTTGCCGATTCTGAGCAATCAAACTGCTCCATAGTATTAACTATGTCTATATCTTCCTCAATGTTGCTAGTTACATCATATAGACGCAATACCAATTTTTCACCTCCCTGTTGTCGGAGGACTTGTTTTTCCGTATCGGATATTTCCCAATAGGCATAAGCAGTTTTACAGTCATGGGCGACTAAAATTATGCGACTGGTTTCAGTAGTTGGGGTTATTTCCTCTTCTTCTGGGATGAGAGTAGTTGCCCCTAATCCCACAGCACCTGCTACGGCACCTGCTGCCGCTGTTAGAGGATTTAAATCAAGAGTTTCAGGAGGGCAAGAAGGCACGTGAATGGTATCAGAGCGAGCGATGCTTATCCATTCTTCATTGTCGCTGATATAGCCTATTTCTACATGATAATCTCGGTCATCTATAGGTATATCCAGATAGGCATCTTGAGCTTGATTATCACATTGAGTGGTGCTGATTAACTCTGAATCTGAGTAGAGATGAAGGGTTAATTCTGATAAATTTGAGCTAATTGGAGCAGGTATTTCCCAATAGGCATAAGCACTTTTACAGTCATGGGCGACTAAAATTATGCGACTGGTTTCAGTAGTTGGGGTTATTTCCTCTTCTTCTGGGATGAGAGTAGTTGCCCCTAATCCCACAGCACCTGCTACGGCACCTGCTGCCGCTGTTAGAGGATTTAAATCAAGAGTTTCAGGAGGGCAAGAAGGCACGTGAATGGTATCAGAGCGAGCGATGCTTATCCATTCTTCATTGTCGCTGATATAGCCTATTTCTACATGATAATCTCGGTCATCTATAGGTATATCCAGATAGGCATCTTGAGCTTGATTATCACATTGAGTGGTGCTGATTAACTCTGAATCTGAGTAGAGACAGAGGATTAATTCTGATAAAGATGAGCGAGTTGAATCGGGTATTTCCCAATAAGCATAAGCAGTTTTACAGTCATGGGCGACTAAAATTATGCGACTGGTTTCAGTAGTTGGGGTTAT
>NZ_JALKVM010000160.1:0-2528 GCF_057440575.1 Johannesbaptistia floridana | reverse complement strand
CGAATTGGGCAATTTTCTCTCAAGAAAGTTATGTTAATTCGTAGGTCTAATAAACTTTGCGTTGTTTAAATTACGGGCGACTTTAGTCTCATATCAAAACACCAGAACTTATGTACTAAATTAACCTCAGAAAAAGTTCATTTCTCTTTCGCCTAAGATCTTACACTCGGTCAACCAATTTTTAAGCTTTGAGCATTAATTCTTTAACTCATTACTCCAAAACTTCTTTCACTTCAAAACTTCTTTCACTTCAAGACTCCAAAACTCCAAGACTCCTTACTTCAAAACTCATTACTCATTACTCATTACTCATTACTCATTACTCATTATTCATCCACAAGTAACTTTGGGTAAAGATCAAGATCTGAGTAGTCGTCGGTTAGCCTTTCCTCCCCGCCCTAAAGTTACGGGGATTCCAGGCTTTCAATTACTTCTGTTGAATAGATTCATCTACAAAATTAGTAACTATGTAATGCTATAATATCATTTAATTTAAACAAATTATTCAATTTAGATTTAAATTCAAATGAAGTCGATTTATCAAACTACAGCAATTATTGGCTTTATAGCAGCTATAACAACTGCAATACCAACTGAAGCCACTCAATATATCATAGCTCAAACTATTAGTGTACAAGACCAAGGACTTTTTAATAGAGGCTTAGAAAAAATAAGAGAGGGTGATTATGACGGTGCCATCACTGATTTTACCACCTTAATTGAGGGTAATACTAGTGGAAATCCTATAAATCCTCGTTACTATACAAATAGAGCAGTTGCTAATTATAGAAAAGGCAATTATCAAGCAGCGATTGAAGATTTTAATCAAGCTTTGTCAATTGATAAAGAGAGCATATTTGCCTATATCAATCGAGGTATAGTCTATGAAAAGATTGGAGAGTATCAAAATGCCGAAGAAAGCTGGCAAGAAGCTATCAACAGATTAAAACTCCGTGTTGAAATTCAAAATGATTCTATTGTCGAGGAAAGCAAAGAAGATTTAGTTTTAGCTTATACCTATCTTGGAGACCTATATCAGTTTCAAAACAGACATGATGATGCTATTACTCAATACACTGAAGTAATCAATTTAGAGCCTGATAATGCAGAAGCTTATCTTAGAAGAGGGTATTCTTATTTTAGTTTAAATAACTATGATTTAGCAGTTCCAGATTATCAAAAAGTTACTGAACTTGATCAACAATCTGCGGAAGCTCATAATAATTTAGGGGCAGTTTATTTAGCGAATGGAGATTCTCAAAAGGCGATTGAGGAATTTAATCAAGCAATTCGCATTGACAATAATAATGGGGATTTCTTTTTTAATCTTGGATTAGCATATTCAGAAGGATATTCAGAAAACAATCAAACCAATTATAGTTTTAGCGCTTGTCGTAATTTTGATGTTGCTCGACAACTTTATGAAGCAAATCAACAATCTGATAATGCACAAAGAGCTATAGTCAAAATGGAGGAAATCAATTGTGACTCTCTTGACTAGTGATGGATATTGCAACTAAATTCTAGGTTTTTTATCCAAAAAAGTAGGGTGCGTTAACCTGCGTGTAACGCACCAAATTTATTGGGATTTAAACAAATTTTAATTTTAAATGCAACACTTAAAATTATGGAGATGTAGAACGAGATGGAGGTGTTTCAGAAAAACTAAACTGCCTTTCACCTTCTCCTGTTTCTGACAATCCCTCAGGTCTAGACCCATCATCTGGTAAATCATTAAGTCGAATAAATAGGACATCATCTTCAATCTTAAAAGTAGTTTTTATTGGTGGTCTATCTCCAAAAATAAAATCGATATGCCCATAATTTCCCTCAGAATTAAACTCTACTACTTCGTATTCTGAATCTTCAATAAAAGCCCCTGAAGTGCTGTTGTAATAAACAGAAACAATTCCCCCTGATTTAAAATGAAATCCTAATGGTTGTATACCTGCATCATTAGATTGCCAAAAACCTTCCCTTAAACTCTCAGTTAACTCTATTACTTCTTTACTAGGTGGAGTTACTAAGCTTAAATTGAGAGTAGAACTATCTGGCTCATTAGTAAAATCTAGATTATCTGGTCGTATGTCAAATACCCTGCCTTTACTATATTCATTAATCATAGACTCATCAACTGTGAGGGTTATAAGTATTGTTTCTATGACTATGCCCTTTTGAACAAGTATTCTTTTGATTCCAGATTTAGAAGGTAATTGATTTCTGGACTTAATAATTGTTGTTTGTTCAGGCGGCAGTTGAGCATTCTGTACAGAAATTTTGATTTGTCCCTTATCTACTTGCTCATCTGTAATATTTTCCTGGGTTATATCTATTTGTCCTCCACCCTGTTTCTTGAGAATCAGGCTAATTGTATTGTCATCCTTCTCTACTTCAATATCTTCAATTATTACTGGTGTAGAAACTGGAACTTGGTTAGTTGGAGGTTCGCTGGTGGGTTGTGAGGGAATATTTGGAACTTGGTCCATCCCAGGTTCGTCTATTGGTTGTGAGGGAATATTTGGAACTTG
>NZ_JALKVM010000159.1:0-17979 GCF_057440575.1 Johannesbaptistia floridana | reverse complement strand
TGCGCCCCCTATCTTCGGCTTGCGCCCCCTATCTTCGGCTTGCGCCCCCTATCTTTGGCTTGCGCCCATTGTCACTCCGTCAGCTTATTGCCAATACCTGATTGATAAATTAATGGGATATTCTCTACTAGATTGTTGGGTTTCGTTACCTCAACCCAACCTACAAAATCTTCGACTTGCGCCCATTGTCACTCCTTCAGCTTATTGCCAATACCTAATGGATAAATCAATAGGATATTCTGTACTAGACTTATATGATATTTTCTGTTGAGATTGTTCTGCTGATTTAGGTTGTAATTCAAAATTCCATTCTAATTTACCCATCTCTCCCAATTTAATGTTGGGTTCAGTATTATGTAAACGCACCTTGATCCTTTCATCACGGGCAACAGGTAACTGTTCAATTACTTGTATTTTAGTTTGATATTGTTTCAAATTACTTACTTCAATACGATAAGCATAATTAACTCGGCGATAATTACCAATTACCTCTTCTTCTCTTTCTACCAAACTTCTAGTTACTTTTATTCCTTCGTCAATACCTAAATTAACTTTAAATGATTGGTTGGGGGCTGTGTGTTCTAAGTCTGTTGTTCCAATAAAAGTGTTATTACGAAAAATATTAGCTTTACCTGGGAGTATTGTCACCCCATCACTAGGATTAACTGCTTTAGCTTCTAAATAAGCCACACTATCGATACGAGGAACAGAAATATGTTGTGGTTGACAGGAATAGTCAGTATTGTATAAATTAACAGTATGTTCTTGATTATCACTAGGAATATTAACACTAGATTCTAGAGAAAAAGTCACAATTCCTCCAATTTGGGAAGTATCTGCTGTGACTTGTTCCGCTTCAATGATTTCTGGTGGTGCAGAAGCTGCATCGAGAGAAGATAGTAATTCAATATCTATATCTTCGTAACTTTCATCCGCCGTATCTTCCACCGCAGCATGAGCCATAACTACCCGATCTACGCTCTTAGGATATCTAGATATTGATTGAATTCCTTGCACATAAAATGGTTTTAGTTTTGATGGCAGTTTTCCGGGTGCAGGTTTAGCAGTTGATAAAGTTAGGTTTACATCTGTCCAATCTTCTCCGGTTTTTTGTTGTACTTTAGCTAGATAAGCTATACTAAGGCGATCGCCTATTTCATTACTGCGTAAATCATAGAGTGGTAGCCAACCTGCATCATTAACTAAGTAAGAAACTTCTAAGTTAAATCTTCCTTGGTTTTCTGCTTCAATTCTAATAATAATACTATAGTTACTATTAATTTTTTCATATTCGCGGTTGTTTAAATTTCCCAGACGTTTTCTTAAGACTATTATTTCTTTATCAATGTTATTTCTTTCTGCTTTATATTCATTTATTCCATTCCCATAATCTAGATTTTTACTGCCAATAAATTCTAGTAAACCACCTATTTCTTCTAAACTAAATTCTCTTGGCGGATGAGCACTAGAAAATCTTTCTAAATACTGCTTTCCTAAATTTTGGATAAGATCATGTTGTAAATTTAAACCTCCTAATTGGTTATCTATTTCTTGTTTTTGTTTGTTTAATGCTTCGATTTGTTGGTTTAACTCTTCAATTTTTTCTTCTACAGAAGTAGCTGAAAAAATTTTTTCTGTTTGTAAGCCTAAAATTTTGACTGCTACATTACCAGAACCTCTTGTACGCACTGAATCAGTTTGAATACTTAAAGGTAATCCTGTAAGTATTAATTGTTTTTCATGTCCTGTAAGTTCAATTTCTGTTTGACGTGTAATTAAAGCCTGATTGTTACTATAAACAGTAACATACGTAATTTTACTATCAATTGTTTTTTGGTGGTTGTCACTGGCAGTTGAGGAAGTCATAGTTGAGGAGTCTTGTCAAGTGTATTATTGTATAGATAAATTTTCTCACACTAGATGAAAGCAATCAACTAACCCTTAATAAAATTTTATAATATGTTTGGACTAAAGTCCAACTACGAACCTCGTTTTTAACTTAAGAAGAGTTTAATTGATAATAATGGGAGCGCGAATATAATCAAAAAGGTATTTTTCTCATTAATTATCAAAACATTATTACCATTGAACCAGGAAAGCGAAGCGGAAAACCCTGTATTCGGAGAATGCGTATCACTGTATAGGATATTTTAGAGTATTTAGTCTTGTCAAGAATTAGTCGCCGATAAATTGGCGACATTTTTAATCAACTATTCAGCTTCTGTTTTAAAAGTTTCTGATAAACCCACAATACCTGTAAAAAAGATCAAGACAAAAGCTTTGAGAGGATTTAAATTGTTTTTGAAACTATAAATCGCTCCAATTAATCCCTCGATAGCATGACCAATTACAGCAATACTTGCTAACCATAGTAGCCACTTATACTGCTGTAAATCGGTTTCAGCACTTATTACCAAAAGGGCGATCGCCATACTCATCAAGATGGTTGATACTATTTTAATTATTTGTGCTACTTTACCAGATGTATTAAGGTCGGTTGATGTCATATAACTCTATTTTTACTCAAAAAACTTACTTAATTGTAATAGTTTTGGTCTCTCAGTTATAAATAAGGTTCGTAGTTGGACTTTAGTCCAAAAGAGATAGAAAAGTTTATGGGGCTAAAGCCCTACTACAAACTTATTTCTCATGATAATTGAGTTTTATAACTAGGATTTGATCTTATTTCAATCAGCTTTTAACTACTTCACCAAAATCTGCCAAAATTCGGGAGTGATTGCGTAATAAACCCAGAAGATTGAGACGATTAGCTCTCACTTGGGTATCTTCTGCCATAATTAAGACACTATCTTCACCGTCGAAGAAATTACTAACAACGGGGGCAATTTTCGTCAGAGAATCAACTAAGATTTGATAGTTACTGTCTCTCTTAGCAGTGGCACTAGTAGGTACCAATTCTAGCAAAGCTTGATAAAAATTAGCTTCACATTTAGCTTCAAATAAATCAGGATTTATGATATTTTCGGGATCTAGTATTTGAGTGTCTAAATCTCCTTTGACGGCTAAACGAGTTGAACGATTGATGGTTTCATAAATATTTTCTAGTACACCATTGCTGCGAATTTCCTGGAGGAAGAGGGCGCGATCGCGCACATCTAATAAGTCTTTTAATGCTTTATCTAAGTATTCTGGGTCTGTTTCGGGTAAAACCGCGTTTACTAAATCGTAGTCTATCTTTAGTTCATCTTGCAGAAGTGTTCTGATTCTTTGGCTAAAAAACTCCTCTATATGAGGAAGAGGTGATTCTTTGTCAGGATGACTAGTAAGAAAATCCTCGGCTGTTTCGGTGAGTAATTCTGCTAAATTAATAGGTAGTTCACTTGTCCAAATTATTAAAATTATCGAGTTGGCAGCGCGACGTAGTGCAAAAGGATCTGAAGATCCTGTAGGAATCATCTCTAAACCGAAGATATTTACTAAGGTATCTAGGCGGTCTGCAATTCCCACAATTTGTCCTGTAATAGATTCAGGCATCACATCATCTGCTCCCCTGGGGAGGTAATGGTCAAAGATACCCTGTGCCACTGCCTCTGATTCTCCACTCACACGGGCATATTTAGAACCCATTACCCCTTGGAGTTCGGGAAATTCATAGACCATTTGGGTAACTAAATCTGCTTTACATAGTAGTGAGGTGCTTTCTACTTCACTCCGTTGTTCATTGTCTAATTGTAGTTGATCGCAAATCTGCTGACTAATCTCCATGATGCGGTCTACTTTGTCTCGCATTGAACCTAATTCTTCTTGGAAGGTAACATTTTCTAGTTGGGGTAAATAACTCTCTAAATGTTCATCACAATCAGCTTTGTAGAAAAATTCTGCATCTGCTAATCTAGCTCTAATTACTCTTTCATTTCCTGCTTTGATAATTTCGGCTTTTTTCGGGTCACCGTTACTAATGGTGATGAAGTTGGGTAAGAGTTCACCATCTGAGGCTTTCAGGGGAAAATAACGCTGATGGGTTACCATCACTGTAGTTATTACTTCCATAGGTAAATCTAGAAATTTAGCCTCAAAGCTACCTACTATCACATTCGGCCATTCTACCAAGTTAATCACTTCTGCTAGTAAGTCTGGGGGAATAATGGCTGTTGCTTCTATTTCTTTGGTGGCTGCGGCTATTTGTTGTTCAATCTTGGCTTTTCTCTCTGAGGGGTTTACCTCTACATACGCTTCCCTCAGAGAGTTAACATAGCTGCTGGCGGTTTCAATTGTTACTGTTTCAGGATGTAGTATACGATGTCCTTGGCTAGTGCGATCGCTTACTAGTTTACCCGAGCCATTTTCTATTTCTATCGGTAATAATTCTCCGTCTATTAGTGCTATTAAACTACGAATTGGACGGGGAAAGCGTAAATCTCCATCTGACCAGCGCATAAAGCGTCTTCCCTGGAGTTTAGTAATCCATTGAGGAATTAAATCTTGTAAAATTGTTGCGGTTGTTTTGGGCACAATTTGCTTCTTGACAAACACAAAGGCGCCTTTGTCTGTTTCTCTAATTTCTAAACTCTCTATACTAACTTCTTGCTTTCTCGCAAAACCTTCTAGGGCTTTTGTCGGTTTTCCTTCTTTGAAGGCTACTGCTGCGGGTGGTCCTTTTATTTCTTCTTCTCTCTCTGGCTGTTGACTATCTAACCCTGTGATTACTACTGCTAAACGTCTCGGTGTGCCATACAATTCTACACTTTCTGGTGTTAACAATTCTGCTTCGAGGCTACTGGGTATTAATTCTTGCCATTGTTTTAATGCTTCTTCTACAAAGCTTGCTGGTAGTTCTTCTGTACCAATTTCTAGTAAGAATGTGAGCATAATGATTTATTTAAGATTAGGTTTAATCCTTTATCATAGCTTAAGCTGTATTTTTTATCTTGGTGCTTTGATAGCAAAGAAATAGTTGCTTAATCTCAGATCTTTCACCAGAACTTATGTACTAAATTAACCTCAGAAAAAGTTCATTTCTCTTTAGCCTAAGATCTGGCTCAGTCAACCAATTTTTAAGCGTTGAGCATAAATTCTTTAACTCATTACTTAAAGACGTAAAGACTTCAAAACTCAACCACCACCAGTAACTTTAGGTAAAGATGCAAGATCTGAGTTAATCAACCATGAGTATTGCTATAGCAATTCTCATACTGGTGAGGTACAGAGGTTATCCTTTTGAGGCTCCGAGAGGCTCCGAGAGTTAGGTACAACCTCATGAGTCCGAAAAATGCTATATAAAAAAAATAGTTGATATTACCTATGACTTTTGGCCTAAATAATGTCATAATATATTCTATAGATCATATCTTGCATCTTTACCCAAACTAAAAAAGTGGTGTTGAAATTTTCCATTTTTTCATAGTGGAGGAAAATAGGGCCTGTTTCAGGCGCATTGGGTAACGAGCTAAACACGGAATTTTGTAGCGAATATCTCACCCCAAGTGAGAATACTCGAAAATCCGTATACTCAAACTTTTTTAAGTATTTATCAGCCTCTGAACTTTAAATATAGGGCACTGATAATAGTTAATTTTCTTGGGCAAAAACTGTTTTATAGCTTTACAAACTAAGGTGTTTGATATTTCAAAGTCATGACCCCTTTGGGGGCCTACTTTTGCCTGAATTCTTAGGGCGTAGCGCTATAACTACTGAAGAAATTAACTTTGTACTCAATTAAGGTAGTACATAAGTTCTGGTGCAAGATTTGATGAATGTATATCTGGAAAATTATATAGTCATTTGAGAGTTAATGCTGATTTATGTTTGATTCCCAACAGGTTTTAGATCCCAACAATCAAGTTACAATTATCGAGACAATTCAACTTAATAGTAATCTATCCTTACTTTCATTTTTGGATAACACTCACCTAGATATCTACCGTTTTTTTCTCAAAGATACGACTCAAGAAGCAATATGGGTGGCTTGGATATTTAAAATGCTCGCTTTTAGGCTCATTTGGTGGGCTTTCATGTTACTAATCAATCCTGTAAGTGTTGTTCTTGATTTTTCGCCTATGGTAAATCTTATCAGTTGTTTTTTTAATGTTTACTTGACCGCAGTTGTGGCTTTTGGAATTAGTTTTTTAATCATCATTAGCTATCATATAGCTCAGAATCTTTTTTTGATTTTTATGATGATTTTTTTTACTACTAGTTTGATAAGTTTGGGTTTGAGTATCGGGCGTTGGAATTATCAACCGAGGGTGTAATAGGAGCATCCGGTTATAAAATATGATAGTTTTTTGATCATATCTTAATCAAGCTGATTAAGGTAAAATAATATAGGTTGACAGCAAAAGCGTAAAGGAATATGGCAGAGGCGGCAAAAAAATCTCCTAAATCACCACGTGATGACCATCGTCAAGTAGATGTAGATAAGCTGACACCAATGTATCAGCATTATGTAAAAGTGAAAGAGCAATATCCTAATGCCTTACTACTGTATCGGGTAGGAGATTTTTTTGAATGCTTTTTTGAAGATGCTGTGACGATAGCCAGAGAATTAGAATTAGTGCTGACTAGTAAAGAAGGGGGAAAAGAAATTGGGCGTATTGCTATGACAGGAGTGCCCCATCATGCCCTAGACCGCTATTCCCGTCAACTCGTAGAAAAAGGATATGCGATCGCCATCTGCGACCAAGTAGAAGATTCTGCCGTGGCTGCTGCCGAAAAAAGAGTTGTAGCTAGAGAAGTAACAAAAGTAATAACACCCGGAACTCTCACAGATGAAGAAATGTTACCAGCGCGGCGGAATAACTTTGTGGCGGCGGTGGTAGTAGCAGGGGCAACTCATTGGGGATTAGCCTACGCCGATATCTCTACAGGAGAATTTTGGACAACCCAATCAAGTAACCTAGGGGATTTATCTCTAGAATTGTTACGTCTACAACCATCAGAGGTACTCTTTCCCACCAATAGTCCAGATTTACATAGTTTACTGCGTCCCGGAGAAAAATCAGAAGAACTGCCAGAATATCTCCCCGACAGTTTATGCTACTGTTTACGCCCTCAAACCCCTTTTAACTTAGTAGAAGCAAAACCATTTTTACTAACTTATTTTCAACTGCGCTCCCTAGAAGGAGTAGGTTGTGAAAACTTACCCCTCGCCGTAAGGGCAGCAGGAGGGTTATTACAATATATTCAAGAAACCCAAAAAGCCTATCAAGTACCATTACAACCCCTGCGCACTTATAGTTTAGGGGATTTCTTAATTTTAGACCATCAAAGTCGTCGTAACTTAGAAATTATTCAAACAGTTAGAGATGGAACCTTTCATGGGTCCTTAATTTGGGCTTTAGACCGCACCTCTACCGCTATGGGTGGAAGAGCGTTAAGACGTTGGTTACTACAACCTCTACTAAATATCAAAGGAATTATCGCCCGTCAAGATACTATTGCTGAATTGATAGAAAACCTGAATTTACGCCAGGATATACAGGATATACTAAAAAGCATATATGATTTAGAGCGCTTAAGTGGTAGAATCGGTTCAGGGACCGCAAATGCTAAAGATTTACTAGGATTAGCTGCTTCTTTAGTGAAGTTAGTTGAACTGAGTATGTTAGTAAGTAAGGGAAAATCAGCTTATCTTAAGGCTTTACAAAAAGTACCTCCAGAGTTAGAACAGTTAGGAAAGCATATCGCTATTCATCTGGTAGAATCTCCCCCCCAAAGTATTAAAGAAGGAGGAATTATCAAAGATGGAGTTAACCCCAATTTAGATAAGCTACGCCAAACTTTGAAAGAAGACCAGCAGTGGTTGGCTAATCTAGAAATGACTGAACGACAGAAAACCAAGATAAGTAATTTGAAGGTAGGGTATAATAAAACCTTCGGTTATTATCTTAGTTTACCTCGTGCTAAAGCAGATCTAGTACCCGCTAATTACCAGAGAAAACAAACTTTAACTACTGAAGAACGCTATATAACTGCTGAGTTGAAAGAAAAAGAAACTAGAATACTTACAGCTAGAGATGATTTGAATCAGTTAGAGTACGAGATATTTAATGCCCTAAGACTAGAAGTAGCAGAAAAAGTTCAAGAAATTCGTAACTTAGCTAAAGCTGTAGCCGCCTTAGATGTGTTAACTGGTTTAGCAGAAGTGGCCGTAGAACAAGGTTACACTCGCCCGGAAATTTCTACAACTAGAGAGATTAATATTATAGATGGTAGACATCCAGTGGTAGAACAATCTCTCGGGGCAGGGTTTTTTGTGCCTAACTCCACTAGAATGGGTCAAAGTACTACTGAATATCCCGATTTAATTATCTTAACTGGACCAAATGCTAGTGGTAAAAGTTGCTATCTGCGTCAAGTAGGTTTAATTCAACTAATGTCCCAAGTAGGTAGTTATGTGAGTGCCACTAAAGCTAAGTTAGGAATATGCGATCGCATTTTTACTCGGGTTGGTGCCGTGGATGATTTGGCTACTGGACAATCAACTTTTATGGTAGAAATGAATGAAACAGCTAATATTCTCAATCACGCTACTCCTAAATCTTTAGTACTATTAGATGAAATAGGAAGAGGTACAGCGACCTTTGATGGTCTCTCCATCGCCTGGGCGGTTGCTGAATATTTAGCAGCAGAAATCCAAGGCAGAACTATCTTTGCTACCCACTACCACGAACTAAATGAATTAGCCTCTATTTTGGAGAATGTGGCTAATTACCAAGTAACCGTGAAGGAAATGCCCGACGAAATCATCTTTCTTCATCAAGTGCGCCCAGGAGGTGCAGACCGCTCCTACGGCATAGAGGCGGGGCGTTTAGCGGGCTTACCCCCTCAGGTAATCCAAAGGGCAAAACAGGTAATGAGTCAAATTGAAAAACATAGTAAAATAGCCCTAGGATTGCGTAAGGGTATTAAGAAAACTCAACCTAAATCCAGTAATCAAGGGGATTTTCTAGAGCAACTCGATATTTTTGAAAGTTAGTACATAAGCTCTGGTGGAAGATATGAGTTTGAGGCTTTGAGTAAGCATAATCAATGAGGGCGCAAGCATGAGCTGAGGGCGCAAGCATGAGCTGAGGGCGCAAGCCTTGCGCCCCTACTACTTGGCACTTTTTTTCAAAAGAAAACCAGCTTATACTAAATCCGATTATGAAATGGTATTTATAAAGCAGATACTTAGATCTTGCACTCCTAAAAAAGTACTAAAATTCGCCAACAGGTTAGGATCAATTCTTTAACTCATTACTCATTACTCATTACTCATTACTCATTACTCAACTATAGTAGGGTGCGTTAACGAAGTGTAACGCACCACAACATCATCAAATCACATTGTTTAACTATCAAATTACAATATGTCATCTAGATTTTTACGAATAAATTGAGTAGTAGGATGATTGATTCCTAAAGTTCGTTCAGCTATCTCTAAAGCTTCGGCGTAGAGAGGTTCGGCTTCGCTGTATCTCCCTTGGCTTTTGTAGAGTTGGGCTAAATTGTTCAAGCTTTGTGCCACATCGGGATGGTCCCCATTAAACATTCGCCTATACATCTGTTTAGCTTCGATGTAGAGAGGTTCAGCTTCGCTGTATCTCCCTTGGCTATCGTAGAGTCCGGCTAAATTGTTCAAGCTTTGTGCCACGTATGGATGGTCCCCTTCAAACATTCGCCTATACATCTCTAAAGCTTGGGTGTAGAGAGGTTCAGCTTCCGTGTATCTCCCTTGGCTATTGTAGAGTAGGGCTAAATTGTTCAAGCTTAGTGCCACATCGGGATGGTCCCCTTTAAACATTTGCCTATACATCTGTTTAGCTTCGGTGTAGAGAGGTTCAGCTTCCGTGTATCTCCCTTGGCTATTGTAGAGTAGGGCTAAATTGTTCAAGCTTAGTGCCACGTCTGGATGGTCCCCCTCAAACATTCGCTGTCTCATCTCTAAAGCTTGGGTGTGGAGAGGTTCGGCTTCCGTGTATCTCCCTTGGCTTTTGTAAAGTTGGGCTAAATTGTTCAAGCTTTGTGCCACATCGGGATGGTCCCCATTAAACATTCGCCTATACATCTGTTTAGCTTCGATGTAGAGAGGTTCAGCTTCGCTGTATCTCCCTTGGCTATCGTAGAGTCCGGCTAAATTGTTCAAGCTTTGTGCCACGTATGGATGGTCTCCATTAAACATTCGCCTTCTCATCTCTTTAGCTTCGCTGTAGAGAGGTTCGGCTTCGCTGTATCTCCCTTGGCTATAGTAGAGATAAGCTAAATTGTTCAAGCTTAGTGCCACGTATGGATGGTCTCCATTAAACATTCGCCTTCTCATCTCTTTAGCTTCGCTGTAGAGAGGTTCGGCTTCGCTGTATCTCCCTTGGCTATAGTAGAGATAAGCTAAATTGTTCAAGCTTAGTGCCACGTATGGATGGTCTCCATTAAACATTCGCCTTCTCATCTCTTTAGCTTCGCTGTAGAGAGGTTCGGCTTCGCTGTATCTCCCTTGGCTATAGTAGAGATAAGCTAAATTGTTCAAGCTTAGTGCCACGTATGGATGGTCTCCATTAAACATTCGCCTTCTCATCTCTTTAGCTTCGCTGTAGAGAGGTTCGGCTTCGCTGTATCTCCCTTGGCTTCTGTAGAGTTCGGCTAAATTGTTCAAGCTTAGTGCCACATCGGGATGGTCCCCCTCAAACATTCGCCTTCTCATCTCTAAAGCTTCGGTGTGGAGAGGTTCGGCTTCCGTGTATCTCCCTTGGCTATAGTAGAGTGCGGCTAAATTGTTCAAGCTTAGTGCCACGGATGGATGGTCTCCAGAGAATAAGCCTCGACAAACTTTTAAACATTCTTCACGCCAAGGTTCTGCTAAGGTATATAAACCCTGTCCTTCATAGTATCTACCCACACCCATAAAGGGCCAAATTATATCTTCATGGGATAACCAGTTTCTTAATGACTCTTTGGTTGATTCAGCTATGTGAGGAATAGACAATCTTACCTGTTCTATATCTGATTTTATGGGAGTATCAGGAATCTTCTGTGCCTCTTTTACCATTCCTTGACAAAATTGAGACTTTAACTCTTGTGATTCTGGTATTTGTTCCAATTTGTATCTCAAGTATTGATGTACTAGTTGATGCAATTGATAAGTTTCTCTTTCCCCTTCTGTTTCTCTAATTAAATTCAATGTCAGAAGTTGTTCATCTCTAATTTTTTCTAAATTTAAATTAGATTTGTGGTCTAATAACCCATCAATCCAGTTTTTTAGTTTGATGAATAGAGAAGATATATTGAATATGTTTTTTCTGGGAGAATTCCAAGACTCTTCTACTAAATTCCACTCAATTGGTGCTAATGCAAACAAACTCAAAAAACAAGCTAACTTTTTACCTCCTTCATCTAATTCATCCCAACTTAAATCTAAAGCTTCTATGATTCCTTTGGGAGAATCTGCTTCTACCTCTCTCCTTTGTAGGGGTTTGCTTTCTTGAAGGCTTTTTTCTTTTAAATTAGATAGAACTGTAGTTAATGACCAACTCGAACGTCTTTTGAGAAATCGCCCTACCAATTCTATCCCTAATGGTAAGTATCCTAGCCATTCACATAGTTCTTTTGCTGTTTCTTTTTCTTTTTCGAGTTTATCTACACCAATAAATGATGCTAATAATTCCAAAGCGGCCTCTTTTTCTAATATTTCTAGACGTAATTGGCTAAAAGATTGGGCTAATCCTTCTCTTCTGGTAGTGATTAATACTTTGAATCTCGTTTCTTGGGGTGGTAGATACTCTTCAATTTCTGCATATTTACTTACATCATCTAAGATAATTAAAACATCACCAGGAGGTCGCCATTCTTGCCAACAGTAATCTAATCGCTGTTGTAAATCCCACTCCTGTGGTGGATTTAATCTTAGTTGAGATTGGGCAAAATCTAGGAGTTGTTCCCCTACATTCTTATTTGGTACTTGTACCCAACATATTCCCCCTGGGTAAACTGACTGCTGTTTTTGAGTTAATACATACTGTATGGCTAGTTCGGTTTTGCCAACTCCGGCCATTCCGGTTATAGTTGCCGTAATGGCTATACGTTCTTTTTGTTGTAATTGTTGATGAAGTTCTTCTAGTTTTGTTTCACGACCGATAAAGTTTCTCGCTGCACGTCTTACCCTACCTAGGTTATGAGGTATTGTTGATTGGACTTCTTTTTCTTGACTAATTTCTGGTAAAGCTTCTTCAATCTTTTTTAAGGTACAACCAAAGGGTGATTCTGCCCATTCTAGTAAAGCTGTAGCTTGTTGTGTCTGTGGCGTATTTTCTCCTGGTAAATAGTTTTTAGGAACTTTTAACCTAAATACTAATTTGTTAAATTCACTTAGAGTAATATTTTCTAAAATATCAAGTAGCTCATTTCTATCCATATATACAAATTAGTTGGGAAAAATTCAATAGCAACAATATTTGATTAACTTAAAATACTATATATTTTATTTTAAGATAAAATTTTGATTATTACATAAGTTATGGTGCGTTACACTTCGTTAACGCACCCTACTTTTCACTTTAACTCATTACTCATTACTCATTACTCATTACTTAACCACCACAAGTAACTTTGGGTAAAGATGCAAGATCTGAGGTAGGGGCGCTCATACTTGCGTCCTTATATACTACACAAGTTACTTTTCACGAGAGCGATCGCCATCTTTAAATCATATCTTTCTCTGTTTGTCTTTCGTGCGATCGCCGATAAGCTCATCATCATATTTTCATCAATTTTCTGTTGTTATAATATACTATGCTTATACTTACCACGCGACTCAACTTGACGTAGGCGCAAACTTTGGTAGGGGCGCTCATACTTGCGCCCTTATATAGTACATAAGTTACTTTTCACGAGAGCGATCGCCATCTTTAAATCATATCTTTCTCTGTTTGTCTTTCGTGCGATCGCCGCTTTGATAATCATCATCTTTTCATCAATTTTCTCGCTTTATTTTGTAGCATATATGTCTTATTGCTTTATTCAACTTGACGTGGGCGCTTACTTGGATAAGGGCGCAAGCCTTGCGCCCCTACATATTTTTCTTTCGTGCGATCGCCATCTTTAAATCATATCTTTCTCTGTTTGTCTTTCGTGCGATCGCCGATAAGCTCATCATTATATTTTCATCAATTTTCTGTTTTTGCACCATACTATATTTATGCTTATCACACTATTCAACTTGATGTGGGCGCAAGCTTTGGTAGGGGCGCAAGGCTTGCGCCCTTATATAGTACATAAGTTACTTTTTACAAAAGCGATCGCCTACATAACTAATATATTTTGTTTATTTTAATACAAAATCTTGATTACCGCATAAGTTGTGGTGCGTTACACGCACGTTAACGCACCCTACTTAATTATGAGCGATCGCCTACATAACTAATATATTTTATTTATTTTAAAAGAAGATTCACCACAACTTGAAGTTCTGGAAAAGATAGGGGAGAAATATGGCCTTGAGTTACTTCCTGCTGTGATATATACTCATTTCCTTGAAGTTGGCGAAACACTTTCAAGCTATTAGCATTTATATCAATAACCCAGTATTCCCTAATTCCTCCATTCCCATAGATTCTCTTTTTTTCATCTAAATCTCTCCCTATAGTTGTATCCGCTACTTCAATCAACCAAAAAATATCCTCCGGTTGAGGGTGTTTGTTGTCATAGTTTGACTCTGGCGGTTTGGCGATCGCGATATCTGGTTGAGGTTCAGAATCTATTAATGTAATGGGATGAGATTCAGAAATGACAGCTAATTCACCTAGTAAAGACCGCAAGTATCCGGCAATTTTACGAACACGAGAGGCATGAATTGGTCCTTCTGGACTCATCTCAACAATATCTCCTACCAATAATTCTACCTGATGATTTGCCAGAATTCCCGCAGCAATCATGCGGTGATATTCTTCAACTGACCATTTGACTAAATTTCTCATGTTAACAATAGTATGGATAAATTAGTCATTATTTTTTTCATTATATAGGGCTATCAGCTCAGATCTTGCATCTTTACCCAAAGTTACTGGTGGGGGTTGAGTCTTGAAGTTTTGAAGTAAGGAGTAATGAGTAAAAGAATTGATCCTAATCCCTTAAAAATTGATTCTCGCCTGTTGGCCTATTTAGTACTTTTTTAGGAGTGCAAGATATGAGATCAGCGTAAACTTAGATCTGATACATTCTAAAACCTAAATTTTTAAAATAGTCCTCCTTTATGTTTGTTACAATTACTAGGAACATCATTACCGCTAACTTGGAAATCAAAGCAAGATAAAAACAAATAATTATAACGACCAATCAAATAGCCTATGGTCCCAATAATAACTACAATAATAACTAACTTGAATAACAAATTTTTAGGTAATTCTACTACAGTTTCTTGAGTGAGAGACAACATAATATATATAGTATAGGGAAGGCAAAAACCATAAGTAATGATTGATATGATAAGTCTTAAAATTGGTAAAATTGGATGTTTTATAGAATTATCTAGAGTAATAACTAAAAAACCAAGAGTTGGGATACTCATAAAGATTATTCCCCACTTACCCACTGGTGAACTGTTTTTAGGTAATAACAAACAGGCTATAATAGTAGCTGAAGCTGCAACCCAAGTTGCAAATATTTTGTCATAGAAAACAACTCCATAAACACCTAAATTAAAACTTAAATCCCAAACAGTAATAGATGTGGCAACAGCAGTGATAATAAAGTTTCTGATTTTAGAATTTATTTTTTTTATATTTCTTACCATGATATTTAGAGAATAAATAAAAGAATATGATAGTAAAAGTGACTACAAGGCAGTCGCTTTGTCTGTATGCAACTGCTCTCCTCCCAATTGTAAAAAGCACTTATGCAAAAGTAATTTATTAGGGGTTTTCATTATTTTTTAACCTCTTAACCTGAATGAGTATTACTATATCAACAAAATTCAAGCAAGGCCAAACAGTGCCGCCAATTCCAACATTAAAAAAAATACACCTCCTAAAGAAATAAAAATATAGGAAAATAAACTAAGTAGATTTAGAGTAACTTGCCTATTGATAAATATTTTAGATAAAACTTCAATATTTACTAACAGGGTAGCAATTGGTAAAAAATACAATAAATATGTTGCGCATAAAACCCCTATTAATAATATAGGAGATAAAAAGATACAAATATTCACAAATATTGTATCTTTTAAAAGAATACATATTGAAAAAGTTACCAATATTAAGAGAATTAGACCAAGATGAAAAATATTGGCTAAAAATATATAAGCCGATGTTTTAGTGCCTGTTGCGACTATAAAAATTCTTTTACGGAGAACAATTAAAGCTACACAAGAAATTATTAGATAAAGTAAAGACCAATATCCCAGGTCAAAATATTGTGTCAACCAGTGTTTTATTTTTAGTAGTAGGAAAAGCATAAGTTTTAAGAAAATATTTACAGAGCTATTTTCGACTATATTATGTAGATATGGTGCTAAGCACAATATTGTTATAGTTCATAACTATAGCATTTCTTAAGCAGTCTGAGGTACAGTTAAATGATGGTCTGATAAATTCCACATTGGTAATTTTCAATTGATAATGATTGCTTTCTCTTCATAGTTTGGTGCGTTACGGGCTTCGCACGCTTCACACCCTACAACTACTTTTATAGTGTTGGATTTCGTGACAAGGGCCCAACCTACAGGCTACCTTCTTACTCATTACTTCAAAACTCATTACTCGTTACTCATTATGTTGGGTTATCTCCCTGCCCAACCTACAGGCTGAATCTTTGAAGTTAGTTTTTGCAATAAAACTTAATAATCCAACATGACATTTAATCCAGGTAAAATATCTTCACCTGATAAGATAATGGCCATATTTACAATTTCAACCTCTTGATTTTGACGATAAATTTCTACTTGTTTTTGTTGGGGATTATTTTATAACTATCTCAAAACTTTTTCTATTTTACGTTTAATTTCGTCTACCTACTTAATCAATTACGATAATCTCATTACTTCTTGATTATCTATAAGTACTTGTTGAGTTAATAAATCAGTGACAGTTATAACTAATACCCGTCTTTGGTTAACAGCAAAAGTCACCGCCAGGCGATCGCGTCCTATCTTACCAGGAGGCTCTAAATGAGCTACACACACCTGTTGGCGATTAACAGCTAGAGAACTAAACCGGATTTCATGGGTAAAACTACTACTAGTCATTCTCCCCAGGGAATCATAACTCACTTCCCCCGTTTGAGATACCTCCGCTAATTCCCCAATATCTAATTCAATCTCTGTTTGTTCTTCTACTGCCACTTGCAAAATCAAAGTTTTGCCTTGACAAGGATAACTAGTTCCCGACTCAAACAACTTATAATAGTGATAATCTTGAGAAAATGGTTCCCAAAGGCGAATCCCATAGGAGTGAGATAAGTAATCTTGTATACTTTGTAACTTAGCAGCCCCTAGGGCACCATGAGACACCGCTACAAAGGGATGTTCTAACCTAACTTTCTTGCGTCCAAAAAAAGAAATAACTAATTGTTGAACAGCAGGAATCAGAGAACTCCCTCCAGTAAGTAACACCTGTTCAATTTCCCCTTTAGTAATCCCTTTGCGCAATCCTATAGAAACGATATCATCTATAGCCTCACGCAACTCATCCAACAAATGATGAGACTCTAAAATCTCCTCTAATTTGTCCCGTTGTAAACTTAACTCATGAGATTGCCAACTCTCCCTAGCCTCCTCCCTTGTAGATAACTTGATTTTCATATTTTCAGCGATTTCTAACAAATGTTGCCAGGTTATCTCATCTACATCTTCCCGATAAGTACCGATAGAATGTAAATAATCTTGGACAATCCAACAGTCAATATCTTTTCCCCCTACATAGGCATCAGCCTTAGCGATTACTTCTCCCTTTAACTCTTCTGCATCGTTACTAAAAACAGTACGAACTAAACTTAAATTAAGTGTGCCGCCACCAAAATCTATTACTAATACCAAAGAACCTGGTTTTTTTTGAGCGTATCCTAAAGCTGCCGCTGTGGATTCATCAACTAACTGTAACTGAGGAATATTTAGTTTTCCCCCTAATTGCCAAAACCAGTCTCGATAACGTTCAAAAGCACCCACAGGTACAGTAAATACCACCTTAGTAGGATGAATTTCTAGCTCTTGTAACTCCTGCCACAGGACACTTATAAATAATTCACCAACCTTTTCTGGTGTATAAAAAACACCATCAATATCTCGTTTTGGAGGTTGATAATCGGCGGCTAAATCACGCTTAAACCCTTGGAAAAAACGTTGAGGTTGACTCAATCCTAATTTTTGGGATTGAACTAACTGTCCGATTTGAGGTTGATGATTCTCATCGATAAATAAGACGGATGGTATAACAGCTACTTCCTCGGTTTTTCCATTAATATTGAAAAAACGAAACAGACGAGATAGTTTTTTTAGGTTTACTGTTATTGGGGTTTCTTCCCCCTCTAGAAGGTAACTTATAATCGTATTAGTGGTGCCAAAATCTACAGCAACAATAGTCATAGCCAGTTTATTAGAATTAAAAGCGTTAAGTAAAAAATCTTATTCTTGATTTTAAGGTATAGGTTTGTAGTAGGGCTTTAGCCCGATAACCCTCAAGAGTGACATTCATAACCCGCATGATTTAAAGCAAGAAGCCTCAAAGAATTTAGAATTTAGAATGAAGAATAAAGAACTTGTAGCATTGTGTAGTTTGGGCCCTTGGTAACGAAACCCAACTTAACTCAGACCAAAGCATCTTTACCCAAAGTTACTGGTGGGGGTTGAGTAATGAGTTTTGAAGTTTTGAAGTAAGAAGGTAGCCTGTAGGTTGGGCAGGGAGTTAGATGAGTTTTGAAGTAATAAGTAATAAGTAATGAGTAAGAAGGTAGTAGCCTGTAGTTGTAGGGTGTGTTAGCGTGAGCGTAACGCACCAAACATGAGTAATGAGTAACGAGTAATGAGTAATGAGTAAGAAGGTAGCCTGTACGTAG
>NZ_JALKVM010000158.1:0-18093 GCF_057440575.1 Johannesbaptistia floridana | reverse complement strand
TCTTGCCCCGGCTTGCGCCCTCTTGCCCCGGCTTGCGCCCTCTTGCCCCGGCTTGAGAAAACTTGAGTAAAAAAATTCTAAGCTTCAGCCATATAGCAAGCTCGCAAATAGATGTTTACAGTTATCATGAAAAGCCCCCCTTTGTTAAGGGGGGTTGGGGGGATCTGTAAATATAAATATTGTTAACACTACAACGCTCATTGCTATAACTTCTACAACATTCATCCACCACAAGTAACTTTGGATAAAGATGCAAGATCTGAGGTCACCCCATGAGCTGTTTAAGTTAACTGTTTGTCTTGTTCTTGTCTGGTTTTTTCTTAGCCTCTTCTACTACAGGATCTTTGGGGTCTGTTTCCCAAGCTTTTTTTGTATCAATTTTAGCCATACTCATATTATTTTGCTCTAGGGATTCTTTGGTTTCTGTTTGTGTGTTTTCTGTCATATCTTCTGGGTTATGCCCCTGAGAGTTAGAAGATTGATAACTTGATGAATTTTGCCCTACCTCTCCTTGAGAATTGGATATAGTGTCTTCTGCATTCCCACTCATGCCAATTAATTCTTCTAAAACTTTCTCTAGTCTCTCTAGTCCTATGCCGCCTGGTGCTTCAGCTAAACTTAACAAAGCGATCGCTCTTTCTCTTTGAGTAGAAACAGCCAAAATCGATTCTAGTTCATTAAACTGAACGGGAGTTAATTTCTCCAAAATCTGTAAAAGTTCTGATTTAGTCATAACTATTAATGTGTAACTTGATTGTCCTTCTTGATGATAACTTGCATTACACATTTTGTAATTATTTCTTTTAGAGTTAGATTTCTGGTTCTATCGTACATATTATGCTAAATTATTAGTAATTATAAGAGGTTAGGATCAATTCTTTAACTCATTACTCAAACACAAGATGTAACATCAAGTAAAGATGCAAGATCTGAGTTTTAATGATTCTCGGTTTCAACCTCGCTCTTGGTAAAAAGCAAGTTAATTTTTGTTGTTTTTTGTCTCAACCTTCTAATTCCCTAATTTTTTGTTGACATTCAGCTATTTCTTCTTGTATTTGGAACTTTTGAGCTGGGTTTGCTGTAATTGCCTCTTGTTGTTGAAGATAATCTAACTTCCTTTGCCAAATAGCGATCGCACCAGAGTTAGAATACCTGGATCTTTTGTTATATTCTTCAACTGTTTTTATACCTTTATGAGTAATTGTATAATCGTCAAATGTTGCTATTTTTATTAATTCTTCATTTTTGAGATATTCTAAAATTCTCTCAATATTCTCAATTGAGTCAGACATTTTGTTATTATTACTACTAGAGTTAAGATAGTCAGTTTGTTAAATACTATAAATAGTTTGAGTTTCTAACTGGTTAACTAAGTCAGATACAGGTTTATCTATTCCTAAGTGATGACGGTCTAACTTGACTTGTAAACCAATCATCGGATCATCTCCGGGTGAAATGAGAAACTCTAAATGTTCCAAAGATGGCCAAGTTCTTAACTCAGTTAAGATGCTAAAAATCGCTTTGAGATAGGGATGTTCTACATCTTTGTACCAGTTAGGTTTAGCTAAATTACTTTGGTCAAAACCTAGGTGAAAAATCAAAGAAGCTTTATCAAAAAGAGCGATCGCCACTGGTCTTGCTTCTTCCTGTAGGAGCAGATGATACTTATCAGCTAGGTGTCTAATTTTTTCTAACTTTTGGTATCTTTCGCTAAAAGAAGGTTGTTTTTCCACCCAATTAACAGCGATAGTCACCAAATATGTTTGTAGCAATAGATGGCCTAGTTTTTTAGCTTTAGTTGCTAAATAGGTGGTGTTATAGTCAGTAGCTTCAATCAACAGTGGTAATCTTTCTACCACTTCTAGACCATAACCTTTTAACCCGGCTATTTTCCGAGGATTATTAGTAATCAAGCGAATTTTTTTGACACCCAAATCATTTAACATTTGTGCGCCCATACCATAGTCGCGCAAATCGGCGGGAAAGCCTAACTCTTCGTTAGCTTCTACAGTATCTAGTCCCAAATCTTGAAGAGAGTAGGCTTTTAACTTGTTTACTAAACCGATACCACGGCCTTCTTGTCGTAAATATACAACTACACCAAAACTAGCTGATTCAATCATTTTCAAAGCTGCATTGAGTTGCATACGACAGTCACAGCGAAGGGAACCTAGGGCATCGCCTGTGAGGCATTCTGAGTGCATTCTGACCATTACTGGTTTATCTTTAAATTCTTCTATATTGCCTTTGACTATGGCTAGATGTTCACTATTATCTAGAAGATTACGATAGGCATAAACAGTAAAAGTTCCAAATTGACTGGGTAATTTACAGATAGCTTCTCTTTCTACGAAGCGATCATACTTAAGACGATAACTAATTAAATCAGCTATACTAATTATTTTTAATTTATGTTTACGGGCATAGGCAAACAGTTGGTGTAATCTTGCCATGGAACCGTCTTGATTTTGAATTTCACAGATTACTCCTGCGGGGTACAATCCTGCTAAACGGGCTAAATCTATAGCTGCTTCTGTATGTCCTGCTCTTTTTAATACTCCTCCTTCCCGTCCGCGAATAGGAAATATATGTCCTGGACGTGATAAATCTTCTGGTTTTGTTTGAGGATTGAGGGCTACTTGGATGGTGCGGGCGCGGTCTTCTGCGGAAATTCCTGTGGTTACACCAAGGTGTTTAGCTGCGTCTATACTTACGGTAAAAGCTGTTTGATTTGTGTCGGTATTTTTGGTTACCATCAAGGGTAATTCGAGGCCATCGAGGCGATCGCCTGTCATTGCTAGACAAATTAAACCTCTTGCTTCTACAGCCATAAAGTTAATCATATCTGGGGTAGCGAATTGTGCCGCACAGATTAGATCTCCTTCGTTTTCTCTATTTTCATCGTCAACCACTACTATAGATCGACCTGCCTTTAACTCTGCTAAGGCTGAATCAATAGAGTCAAATTTAGTTGGCTGTTCTTGGGATAATTCCACGATTTCTACTTTTGCTTTCTGTTAACTTTTATAACGTTATTTTCATTTTATCGCAGTTTTGGCATACTAGAGATTAGGTAAAAAAATTGGGGGCGTTAAAAAGCAGCCCACAACTTCAAGATTCTCGCCGCAGACTTTTAGTATATATTTTATCTGAACATACTACTAACAGAACTATCTTCATGAATACGCCAAATTGCTTCTCCAATCAAATTAGCCACTGAGAGAACAGTTAATTGTTTAAATTGCTTAGGAGGGGCTACTGGAATAGTGTTAGTAACAATAACTTCTTCAATCACACCACTAGAGAGACGCTCAATCGCTTTCCCGGAGAAAACTGGATGTGTAGCACAAGCATATACTTGTCTAGCTCCTTCCTTGGATAATAATCTTGCTCCTTCGATAATTGTTCCGGCGGTGTCGATCATATCATCTACTAAAACAGCGGTTTTACCATTAACATCTCCAATAACATTCATTACTTCTGCCACATTGTGTTCTTGACGGCGTTTATCTATGATTGCTAAGGGGGCATCATTTAGTTTTTTGGCAAAAGCCCTGGCTCTGGCGACGCCACCAACATCTGGAGACACTACTACTAAATCATTTAATTTTTTACTAGCTAAGTAATCTAGTAAAACTGGAGAACCATATACATGATCAAAGGGAATATCAAAATATCCTTGTATTTGAGCGGAGTGAAGATCCATAGCTAAGACGCGATGTGCCCCAGCTTCGGTAATCAAGTTGGCTACTAGTTTCGCGGTAATTGATTCTCTGCCTGCGGTTTTACGATCTGCTCTAGCATAACAATAATAAGGAAGAACCGCAGTAATTTGTCTGGCGGAAGCTCGACGACAAGCATCAATCATAATCAATAATTCCATCAGGTGGTCGTTTACTGGATAACAACAGGGTTGAATTAAGTAAACATCACAACCTCTAATGGATTCTTGGATTTGAATATATTGTTCTCCATCAGCGAAGCGCTTACGCACCATCGGTCCGATATCCATTCCTAGATAACGAGCTACTTCTTGGGCTAAATCTAGGTTAGAAGAGCCAGAAAATAGACGTAAACGGTTATTTTCTGAAAGTGTGTGAGACATTGAATTAATACTGAGTGTGGAAGAATAGGTCACAGCAAGTTTTTCAACCTCTTTCTTGGCGCTTATAATATTATTATATTAACCTGTTTAAATTAGTAATATCTTTTTATTTATTTAAGTTTTTTTCTTGAGAATTACAATTTATTCCGTTTTGTTATGGTTTAAAGGTATCAGATGAAAGTTATTTTAATTGCTGGTGTAGATACTGACGTAGGTAAAACTATTTTTACCAGTTCTTTGGTGGCTTCTTGTTTAAAGTGTGATCCTAGTACCTCTATTGGTTTGCTTAAATTAGTCCAAACCGGAACAGGGGATCTGGAATTTTATCAAGAGTTGTTTAAAAATCAATCTAGTCGTGTAGAAGTTGTTACTCCTCTACAATTTACTGCCCCTATAGCGCCGCCTTTGGCGGCGGCTAAAGAGGGTAAACAGGTTGATTTAAAAGTTATTCACCAGTGTTTTACTAATTTAGTTGATAGTAAGGATTTGGTCATTGTCGAGGGTATTGGTGGTTTGGGTACTCCCATTACTGAGGAGTTAACTGTGGCAGACTTAGCTAGAAGTTGGCAGTTAGAGACTATTTTAGTGGTCCCGGTTCAATTGGGGGCGATTTCCCAGACTGTGGCTAATGTGATGTTTGCTCGTTATGCCCAAGTCAATCTCCGTGGCATTGTGCTCAATTGTCTCACTCCTACTGCTGAACAAAAGTTAGAGGATTGGGCGCCTGTTAACTTACTTGAATCTTTAACTAAGCTACCGATTTTAGCTATTTTCCCCTATCTCAAGATCTCTACCCATCTTGAAGACTTTGCTCAAGCTATTACCCCTGAGGTTTTACCAATTATTTTGGCATAGATACCACTGGTTGATTGAGAGTAATTACTAATTGACTCTTGGATTTAGGGGTTTTGATTTTTAGTTGAGCTTGAGTAATTTCATTTATGCTCACAATTAAGGGTTCAGAAGATGATGGTTGAGATTGAGCGAATTGATTTATGGGGTTACGAGTTTGAGTCAATACACTTGATAAAATCAGAAAAAACACTGAGGCGATCGCCCCTCCTCCCCACCAGTATCTTTGCCTCTTTTGCTGATATTTTCTATTTTTTTTCAATACTTCTCTACATACTTCTTCTGCTGTTACCGACATTGGTGGGTGCGGCATTTTTTTGATACTTTTCTTTAATTTTAATAATCTTGTATATTTTTTCTGTATCTCCTGGTTTTCTTTGAGTAAACTTTCTATTTTTTTACTTTCTGCTTTACTTACTTCGCCGTCTATATAAGCACTTAGTAACTCATCGTTCTCATTTGGTTGATTAGACGATTGGAAATCAGGACTCATTGCCTACCTCCTTGATTTATCTTCATATAAATTTACATAATTAATTTACAAAAAGTTATGTAAATGTTCCTGTAATTTAGCTCTAGCTCTAGCTATTCTAGATTTCACTGTCCCTAAAGAAGTTCCTGTTATTTCTGCTATTTCCTCGTAGGATAAACCTTCGATTTCTCTTAGTATGATGGTTGTTCTAAATATTTCTGGGAGTTGAGCGATACCTTCTCGTAATTGTTCATAGAATTCTTGAGTAGCTAAGTCATCCTCTGGTGTTGGGGAATCGGAAGCTATTTCTTGAACTAATTCTCTTCCTGAAGAGCGCCGTGTTTCGTCTATAGATATAGGGGGAGAGCGGCGTTTACGCTTTCTTAACTCATCATAAAAAATGTTAGTGGTAATGCGTCCTAACCAACTTTTAAATTTTTGAGGTTCTTCAAGTTGAGACAAGTAACGATATACCCTAAGCCAAACTTCTTGGGCAAGATCGCTGCGATCTTGCCAGTCAGGGGCCAAATGATATAGTATTCTTTCTACATCAGATTGATAGCGACGAAGCAACTCTGTAAAAGCTGCTTGATTTGGTTCTCTACCTTCTTGGCAGCGTAAAATCAAATCGTAATTAGATAATTGTTCCGGTGACAGTCTTGGGTTCAACTTAGTTACCTTAGCCATTGACCAAGATATGGGTAATGATTGACTCATGACAAAAGTTTTTCACAAATGGGATAAAGTCTATATCGCTCTATTTTTATAGACTTTTATTTAAACCAGAAAGTTCCCCCAGAGAAAATATTTTTTTAGCATTTATGAGTAGAGTCAACTACCCACACTGACCTTCGGTACAGATGTGGGTTTTTAGTAGCCCTTCAGTGAAGGTTTATCAGCGGCAGTCTACTCCTGTTATAGAAGTACAAACAATTGTGTTTGACATATACCAGCTTAACTCTTCCCAAGTCCCGGTATCAAGTAGCGTTATCACAATTATTTCAAGCCGAATTAGCTATTTTATTAAGCATCAAGGCATTGAGTTGGCGAGTTAACTCTTCTCTGTTTTGAAAGCCCTCGATTCTTTTGACAGATACTCCCTGCTCAAAAAGTATTAAAGTTGGTAAAGTAGTCAGTTTATAAAAATTAGCTAATTTAAAATTTTCATCGGCGTTAATCCCGATTACTTTGATTTGACCTTCCCAGTCGTTTTCAAACTTGGTTAACAATGGATTAATTAGACGACAGAGGCCACACCAGGGTGCCCAAAAATGGACTAATACTGGTTGGGGAGATTGTAAAATCTCTTTAGTAAAGGTATTTTGCGTTACAGAAAGGAGCATAATGAAAAAAATTTTGAAAATTATAAATCTTAAAAGAAGCTTAATACTATGCTATAACATTTGGGATCACGTGGCAAAGGTATTTTCACTAATTACCAACTAATTTTATTTGTGGCTTGAATCAACCAAGGATGTCCCCACCATAGTAATAATACAAAAGCAAGTACACCAAGATAGGCAGGGCGTAAAAATTCCTGCCATTTCAAAGATTGTCGGCCGTCCAATACCGCCTGAAAGGGAATTACAGAAGTTCTTTGTTGTACTGCAACAAAAGCATCGCCATAACGCTTGTATAAACGACGATCCCCGTGCCAAACTCCAAATAAATGATGGGCGATTAAACCCAAAGAAGTAACTACAGTAAAAGTGCTACCAATCCAGAGAGTATGGGCAATACACCATAAAATCTGTCCCACCATTTGGGGATGTCTGGTGATACGGATAATCCCTGTTTCATAGAGATGGACTTGAGGTTTCGCAACGGCGGCAATTTCTAATAAATTGAAGGTAGCAGGATAAAGAAATATGAAAGAAATAAAAGAAATTATCCAAACTGTTAATTTAATCCCCGGGATGCCTTGGAGTTGCCAGAGGATTAAACCATCATAACGATGATTGAAAAAATAAATAATTAGCACTGTAGCTAAGGAGAGACTAGCTAAAGCGAAAATAACTCGGTAGAGTCTTGGCCCTATTTTAGCTTCGGCTTGAGAACGCAAAGCAGCTAAACCACTATGAACTATGCCAAAGCTCACTAAAAGACCAAACATAATCAAATGACTGTTAGTTAACCATGTTTCTGTCATTAACCTTAATAGTAGAATAAATATAGAGTAATTAACTCACGTTTCTGTGGTAATGTCAATGTTTAAGGAGAAGTAAAATTAATTAATTAATTAATATACCACGGTAATGATCCCCATACTAAACCAATTCAAAGAATGCAGGTAAATCTATGTCTGAGATTCCCTTTACACTAGATCAACTTCGGATTCTGCAAGCGATCGCTTCAGAAGGCAGTTTTAAACGGGCGGCTGATAGTCTGTATATTTCCCAACCTGCCGTTAGTTTACAAATACAAAATCTGGAAAAGCAGTTAGATGTACCTTTGTTTGATCGCGGTGGCAGAAAAGCCCAATTAACTGAAGCCGGTAAATTATTGTTAACTTATGGAGAAAAAATTATTAGTCTCTGTCAAGAAACCTGTAGCGCTGTAGAAGATTTACAAAATTTGCGTGGGGGAACTCTCATTGTTGGCGCTTCCCAAACTACTGGTACTTACTTGTTACCTCGAATGATTGGCTTATTCAGACAAAAATATCCTTTAGTCGGAGTACAATTACAAGTACATTCTACTCGTCGTACTTCCTGGGCAGTTGCTAATGGACAGGTTGATTTAGCGATCATTGGGGGAGAAGTACCCTTAGAACTACAGGATACTTTAACGATTCTTCCCTATGCTGAAGACGAATTAGCCTTAATCTTACCTCCATCCCATACGTTAGCTGAGGCTGAAACTATTCAAAAAGAAGATCTCTACGAACTCAATTTTATTGCTTTAGATTCTCAATCGACAATTCGTAAAGTCATTGATCAAGTATTAACACGTCATTCTATTGATACAAAAAGATTAAATATTGAGATGGAGTTAAACTCGATTGAAGCGATAAAAAACTCTGTACAATCAGGATTAGGCGCAGCTTTTGTTTCGGTAACAGCAATTGAAAAAGAGTTGCAAATGCAGGTTCTACATAGTCCTAAGATTGAAGGGGTTCATGTTAAGCGGACTCTATCGGTAATAGTGAGTATTAATCGTTATCGCTCTAAAGCTACGGCAGCTTTTATTGAAGAAATTTTACCTGAGTTTACTAATCAACCAGAGAATTTACATTTTGAAAAATTCTATCCACAACAGCCGGAGTTCGGGGCGATCGCCCCCTGAACGGTTACGATTTACCCACAGCAGAAGAGTTAAACCAAGTTGAATCAATTTAGCTACTAAAAACCATAATCTGTTCTTAACCCAAAATAGAAACCTTTAGTTGTAGTCTTGAAGCAAAGAGATAACTTAAGAAAGGAAATCTATAAATCTCCATGACTACTAATAATCAAGCAAGAAATCAAGTAACAACTATACAGTCTTTAGGAGTTACTACCTTTGCTACAGGTACAACTTTTAATGAGACAGAATTAGGTGGTTTATCTGGGATAACTTATGATTCTATCAATGATATTTACTACAGTATTTCTGATGATCGCTCTCAAAATAATCCCGCTCGTTTTTATACCCTATCTATTGATCTAAGTGACGGAACTTTAGATGATGGCGATGTAAATTTTACAGACGTAACTACTTTACTTGATAGTGAGTCTAACACTTTTCCTGAAAACGGCATAGATCCTGAAGATATCAGTTTAACTGAGAACAATACTTTGTATATTAGTTCCGAAGGTAATGCTAATAATTTACTTAACCCTTTTATTCGAGAGTTTAGTCTCTCAGGAGAAGAAATTAGCAGTTTAACAATTCCCGATAAATTCCTACCTACCGAAGGAGAATTCGGAATTCGTAATAATCTTGCCTTTGAGAGTTTAACGACAAGTCCCGATCATCGCTATCTCTATACTGCCGTTGAACAAGCTTTAAAACAAGATGGAACTGGTGCTACTCTAGAAGATACTAGCTATTCACGGATTATTAGATACGATTTAACAGATAATTCTACTCAAGAATATGTTTATGAACTTGAATCTATCCCTAATCCTCCTAATCCTGTAGATGATTTTGCTGATAATGGTCTAGTAGCTTTGAAGGCTATTGATAATAATGGTACTTTATTGGCTTTAGAACGTTCTTTTGCTGTGGGAGTAGGCAATACTATTAGATTGTACGAAGTACAGACCCAAGGCGCTTTGGATGTTAGTTCCTTTGATGATTTATATTGGGAAGAACAAGATACTCGTTACGATATCGATCCATTTGTCAGTAAACGCCTATTAGCAGATTTAGAGGTGGATTTCGGCATTGAACCTGATAACGTGGAAGGAATGACTTTTGGTCCTATTTTAGCTGATGGAAGTCAATCATTGCTTTTAGTTAGTGATAATAACTTCAGTGAATTTCAAACTACTCAATTTATTGCTTTAAGTTTAGATTTAGAAACTATTCCCGCAGTTTTACCAGTGGTGGAGACTCCATATACTATCGACCAACCTACGGGAGATGCTGAACTATTTGGCGATTCCGATGATCCTGCCGTGTGGGTTAATCCAGAAAATTCTGCTGAGAGTTTGGTTTTAGGAACTTTAAAAGATGGCGGTTTAGTTGTTTTCTCCCTATCTGGAGAAATTCTACAAACTATTACCCCTACTGATATTTTAGGAGAGGGGGCAGAGTTTGGAGATATTCGTTACAACAATGTGGATATTTTCTATGATTTTGACTTAGCTGGAGAAAATGTCGATATAGCCGTGGCAAGCGATCGCGCCAATGATAGTCTGGCTATTTTCCAGATAGATAGTGATAGTCAACAACTAGTAAATATCACTTCTGCTTCTCTATTAGAAGAGAGTTTTTCCATTTTTGGTGTAGATGATGGAGAAGCTACTGCCTATGGCTTAGGAGGCTATGTTAGTCCGATAACTAATGATTATTCTGTTTTTGTTACCCAAGCGAGTGGAAATCAAATCGCACAACTCCAATTAGCTGATGATGGCACTGGATTAGTTACCGCCGAGGTGATTCGTCAAATTTCTTTACCTATAGATGGTGGTGAAGCGGAAGATTATCAATCAGAAGCGATTGTTGTTGATCAAGAACAAGGTATAGTCTACTTGGCAGTAGAAGATGAGTTGGGTATAGTTAAGTTTCCCGCAGAAGCAGAGGCAGGAGATGAAATTACTATTGTTAGACCGATTGACTCACCAGAATTAACTCCAGATTTAGAAGGATTAGCTATCTACTACGGTGAAAATGGTAGTGGTTATTTAGTTGCTTCTAGTCAAGGTGATAGTTCCTATGCTGTATATACTAGAGATGGAGATAATCAGTATTTGGGTAGCTTTGTGATTGGGGATAATCATGAGGGTGGCATAGACCAAGTTAATGAAACTGATGGGTTAGAAATTATTAATGTTCCTCTTGGAGATCGTTTTCCTCAGGGGGCTTTATTTGCCCAAGATGGTGCTAATGAACCTCAAAATGCTGTAGAAAATGAGGATGAGTTAGAAAATAATAGCACTAATTTTAAGTTTATTCCTTGGGAAGAGGTAGTGTCTGCTTTAGATTTAGATGATATTACGGATACTCCCTTACCTGGATTAGTTTTTGGTAGTGTAGATGCTGATAAGTTTGATAGCTTGATTCCTGATGAGAGAATGTTCTTTGGGGATGAGCAAATTTTGTTTACTGGTAGCGGTGATGACTATGTAGATACAACTTTTGCACCTGGTGGTAATCGCATTGATTTAGGTTCGGGAAATGATTCCTATTTCGGCGGCAGTGGCGATCGCCTGATTGCTGGCGCTGGAGATGATTTACTTTTCTTAAGTAGCGGTGAAGGTGACAATACAGTTACTGGTGGTCCTGGAGAAGATCAATTCTGGTTAGTTACCGATACTGTTGATTTACCTTTAACATCTAATACTATTACTGATTTTACTCCTAGTGAGGATGTTATTGGTTTTGGTGCTACTGATTTAAGTTTTGATGATTTAACTCTAGCTTCCAATGGTGATAACACTATTATTCAAGCATTAGGTAGAGATTTGGCTGTATTGTTAAATACCCAGACTACTGATTTAAATGCTGATAATTTTGTTTTTGCTTAAGGATTAATTTAAAATCCCCCCTAAAAATATCTAGATTTTTAGGGGCCTATTTAGTACTTTTTTAGGAGTGCTTTGGTCTAAGTAAAGTTAATCTGACACCAGTAAGATAATAGCAATAATTAATATTGTTTGTGAAATAAGTGTTGCTAAGAAAATAGCAATAAACTCTTTTTTGTTCTTCTTATTAATTTTATGTTGAAATAATAGGCGTGATAAAAATGCACCAGGAGTACCCAATAAAAAAGAATGCCAATGGAGAATATCTTCAGGTAATCTTATTTTTTCAGAAATAGGACTGATCAACTTATCAAACCCATAAAAAATAATGCTAGAAATATTAATTGATATTATAAAAAGGCATAGTTGAGACATTATATAATCAAAATCATACTGTTCAAAAAATAAAAATAAAGCAAGATAAATTATCCCTAAATTAATAAAAATTGCCAAATTTCCATAAATTAAATGATGAGGATGATTTTTACCTCCCCACATGACTACCATTATTACCTGTAGAATTAAACTAACTAATAAATAGTTTTTAAAGACATCAAAATAATCAGATTCTTGTGAAAGTAGTAAGAGTCCATATAAGATTAAAAATGGAAAAATAATTCTAACTATTTTAAATTTAATCATCGAAATCAAAATGCCAATAAAAATGACTAATACTAAAGCAATAAAAATAACAATTTCCATAACTAAATTACTCTGATGAATTATTGAAAAAAAGATATTAAAAATTAGAACAGTCTGTTTTTTGATGAATGAAATTACCTCTTTGTATTTTGTCCCCTAAAATATTATAGTATTGTGTATAGAGAAAAGCAAGATTGTCTATATAGATGAAGCTTGATTTGATAATCGAGAAGATTACCCCTATGGCTATAGTCCCAGAGGAGAAAGATGCTATGGAATGAAATCTGGCAAAAGCCGTGAAAGAGTCAGTTGGATTAGTGCGTGAAATTTGGTATTTACCACCATACTCTCCAGATTTAAATAAGATAGAAAATTGGTGGGCTATCTTAAAAACTTGGATGAAACAAAGAAAGAATGACTAGGAAACGATCGCGGAATGTGTTGAGGAGGCTTTTAGGCAATGTCCTAACGTATGCGCGTAGCGCTATATTATACTTTTTGTCTTAGTCGAAATTTTTGATTAAGCTAGTTGTTCTATGACGCACTGCCGCGAGAGAAATGAACTTTTTCTGAGGTTAATTTAGTACATAAGTACTGGTGGAAGATGTGAGATAAGTGAAAATAAGCGTTTAGTCTAAACTCCAGTCATAAAGTACCTAGATGTAAAGGTGGCAGCAATAGAGTGGATAATTTGGTCTACTTACATCAATACTGTCACCATAAAGAACATCACCAAGATTAGGGGGAGGGTACCTCAGATCTTGCATCTTTACCCAAAGTTACTGGTTGTGGATGAATTATGAGTTTTGAAGTAATGAGTTTTGAAGTAATGAGTTTTGAAGTAAGAAGTAAGAAGTCTTGAAGTCTTGAAGTTTTGAAGTAAGGAGTTTTGAAGTAAAAGAATTGATCCTAACCCCTTAAAAATTGATTCTCGCCTGTTGGTCTATTCAGTACTTTTTTAGGAGTGCAAGATATGAGGTACCAATGTATAATTTATATGTACACAAGGTAGCCACCTAGGAAACTTGAGGATTTTGCTCAAGCCGGATGCTTGGAAATCTTGCACGTCCGATTTCTAGGGGGAAGGTAGCAATACCCCAGACCTACCCGACATTAGGAGTTTTAAATGAATTTTTTTAAATTATTTTTGTTATTTTTGCCTTGGTTAATCATCTCTCTCCCTACTCAATCTCAAGAATTAACAGAAAATGACTCTACTATAGATTTACAAAATGTTACTTGCAGAGAGCTTCTGACCATGAATGATGAAGAAAAAGATGTTACTATTGCTTTCTTTCATGGTATTATTAGTGGTCAAAGAGAGGATTATATTTTTGACCCTCAAAATTTAAGTGATAACACAGGTGAAATTATCAATCACTGTATAGATAACCCTGATGACTCACTTCTGGCTGTTTTCGAGCAATATAGATAGATTTTAGGTTTTCATGAGGATAAGAAAGCGCTAGTTACTTTATCCTCATCTAAGCTTTTCTGTGAAATGGAAGCTAGAATTACACTACATTATCTGCTATTTCCCAAGATTTTTCTTAATGATTGTTTCTCAATCTTGCGGAAATTTTTCTGAGTCTTGATTGTTATTTTCTGAATTTTGACGGTTATTATTTCCAGAATCTGATCTACCATTCGTATTTCTGGAAGAATAGCGAGATGATCTTTTTCTATACTGATTTGCGTATGCTTTATTTCTTTCCGCTTTTTCTTTTTTAAGATTGCGTCTTTTAGCCATTATTACCTCTTTATTAAGACAGAATTTTTGATAACCCATTTAATAGATTATCATGGATTGTATTTGCTTGTTTTGTTATTGTTACTTAGATTTAATTATTAGGCATTGTCTATAAGCTTTTATCAAGCCCCCGTTATTGTTGAATTTGGTGTTAATTACAAAATCAAGCTAACAACCGCTTCGTATTAAGATATTTGGCGACGTCTAACTTTCTTATAGGGCCTTTTTCAAAAAGAGCGATCGCTATTCTAGGTATAACTATAGAGCATTTTCAGTTTGGTGATTTACACATAACAACAGCATAACTGCCTCAAAGATTTAATTTCTTTTTCTCACCAGATCTAAAAATGCTGTCCTAGGATTATCTTAATACAATATTTTCAGTAATTTGCTAGGTTTAAAATACCAACCTAGCATTTTTACTTAATTATTACCATGCTTATTTACGAAAACACGGTTCTTTTTAGCTGTAGGTTTTCTATCTAAAACTACGGCTAGATGATTCTCTTTTTTCACGGGGTTTAGCTTTATTTACTCTCATTTCCCGTTGCATCCACTCAGCGCCGTCTAGGGTTTCAATTGCTTCGCTTTCTTGTGTATCATTTTCCATTTCCACGAAAGCAAAACCGCGCATCCGTCCTGTTTCGCGATCTGTTGGAATGTATACTCTTTTTACTGTTCCGTAGTCTGCAAAAACTCTTGTTAAGTCTTCAGAGGTTACTTCATAAGCTAAGTTTCCTACGTAAATAGACATAAATGTCTCGTCTCCTTATTTCGTTGATTGTCGTTGTTTGTAGAGATCCTTGGATTTTGGAAAAGTCTGCCGATACCTTTATAGAATGAAAAATCTATCTAACAATAAAAACAAACTGATGTGACCAATATTTATTCTCTTCTTGTATATCATAACACTTTTTAACTCAGTTGGTTGATTTATTGATAAAAAATTTTCTAGGATTTTGCCGAGAAGCGATCGCCATGGCTAAATTTTCCGCGATAATTTAATAAAAGACCTTGATTTGTGGAGACTTATGGATTTAATTTTATGCCACCAAACAGCAGATTTTGACGCCTTGGGGGCGGCAGTAGGTGTAAGTCGTTGGCAAGTAGGAGCAAAAATAGTTCTCACTGGAGGAGCACATCCTGGGGTAAAGAATTTTTTAGCGCTATATCGGGATGAATTGGCACTAATTGAGCGTCGTAGCGTTAATAGTGAACTAATCAACTCTCTATTTATAGTAGACACTCAAAAGCGTGAAAGATTAGGGAAAGCACAAACCTGGTTAGAATCTACTAACTGTGAAAGAATTGTGGTTTATGACCATCATCCCAGTCAAGAAGAGATAGATATCCCCGCCACAGAAATTGAAATAGAAGCAGTAGGCGCCACAACCACTTTGATAGTAGAAAAATTACAAAAAAATTATATAGAGATTAATCCCATTGAAGCTACAGTGATGGCTTTAGGGATTCATGTAGACACGGGCTCGTTGACTTTTGAGCAAACCACCCCAAGAGATGCTCAAGCCTTAGCTTGGCTGATGGAGCGAGGTGCCAATGTAACTATTATCTCTCAATATGTAGATGCTAGTCTATCCCCAAGGCTGCAAGAACTACTCCAAGTAGCTTTGGGTAAATTAAAGAGCCAAGAAATCTACGGTCATAGTGTTGCTTCAGTTTTACTAGAAACTGATGATTTTGTGCCAGGTTTATCGAGTTTGACAGAGCGTCTAATTGACTTGGTAGAAGCCGAAGCTTTATTACTCGGACACTACTATTCCCGGGGAGAGAAAGTAGCCTTAACTGTGATTGGAAGATCCCGCATTTTAGAAACTAATTTAGCTCAACTATTTGAGTCTTATGGTGGTGGAGGACATAGTAGTGCAGCTTCAGTGAGTATTAGAGAGGTTATTAACCCCCAAACTACTCTTCAAGAAATTTTAGATGCTTTTATAGACCAAATTCCTCAACCCCTCACAGCTAGAGATATCATGTCTTCTCCCGTGCGCACTATTCGACCAGAAACTACAATAGAACAAGCTCAACGTATTCTCCTGCGTTATGGACATTCTGGCTTATCAGTGGTTGATGCTAATAACGAGTTAGTAGGAATTATTTCCCGCAGAGATTTAGATTTAGCTTTACATCATGGTTTTAGCCATGCTCCCGTCAAGGGCTATATGAGTAAAAGTATTAAAACTATTACCCCCTCTACTCTGTTACCAGAGATAGAAAATGTGATGATTACCTACGATGTGGGACGTCTTCCGGTGATAGAAAATGGTAATCTCAAAGGTATTGTTACTCGTACCGATATTTTAAGACAACTCTATCAAAGCAAAAGAGAAAAAAAACAACAGGAAACCGCCCCGTTAATTTCTTGTATATTAACCTCTCTAAAAGATCGCCTTAATCCCTCTTTGTGGCGGTTACTTGAACAAATAGCCAAGGCAGCAGAGGCTAGAGGTTGGCATCTCTATCTAGTAGGAGGTGGTGTCAGAGATTTACTCCTAGCGCCTGTGTCAGAATCTTTGCTCTTACAAGATATTGATTTAGTAGTAGATGGGTTTCACACTTCGGCAACCTCTGGCGCTGGGGTAGAATTAGCTAATGTGCTTAAAGAAATTTATCCCAATTGCCGTTTATCAGTGCATGGAGAGTTTCAAACAGCGGCTTTAACTTGGCACAAAGATCCTGAATTTGGCTCTCTCTGGGTAGATATTGCTACAGCTAGGACAGAATTTTATCCCTATCCTGCCGCTAATCCTGAGGTGGAAGCTAGTTCAATTCGTCAAGATTTATATAGACGAGACTTTACTGTTAACGCTTTAGCTATTCGTTTAACGGCGCCAAGAATTGGGGAGTTATTAGACTTTTTTAATGGTTATTCTGATTTACAATCAAGGCAAATTCGTGTGCTCCACGCCAATAGTTTTATCGAAGATCCTACTCGTATTTATCGGGCGGTGCGTTTTGCCGTGAGACTTGGTTTTATCATTGAAGCTCAAACTATGGCTTATATTGAATATGCTATAGAAAGTGGTGTTTATCAAGAGTTAAGAGAGGGGGATAAATTAGCTCCCGCTTTGACTACTAGGTTAAAAGCAGAATTAAAGTATATTCTCACGGCGGGTTATTGGAAAGGCGCCGTGAAGTTACTAGCTTCTACTCAGGCTTTAAAATGTCTTCATCCCCAATTACAGTTAACTCCTCAGTTATGGTGGCAAATTCGTTACGGCGATCGCTGGTTGCGCTGTCTTGATTCTTTGATTCAATATCCTCACTGGTTAATTCGTTTAGAGATTTTAATCGCTAGTTTAAACCCAGAAGCTGCTATTAAACTAGGTGATAGTTTACAGTTACCGAAGGATAGTTTGGAGCGTTTGAGCAATTTAACTAGTATAGAGGAGAAAATCAAGGGCAGTTTACCTAATTGTCACAGGGATAGTGAGATTTACTGGTTGTTATCTCCTTGGAATTATGTAGATTTATTATTAGTAGCTGTGAGGAGCGATCTCCCTCTTAGACGTCAAATTTGGCACTATTTAACTAATTTAATTGAAGTTAAAGCCCCTCTTAATGGTAATGATTTAAAAGCCTTAGGCTATAAACCCGGTCCCCAGTATAAAATAGTTTTAGAACAATTACTTACAGCCACTCTTGATGGTGAAGTTAATACACCCCAAGAAGCAAAAGCCTTAGTTCATGATTTTTTTAATTAGGGCTTGCCTCACATCTTCGACCTTTGCCCAAAGTTACTGGTGGTGATTAAGTAATGAGTAATGAGTTTTGAAGTAATGAGAGAGTAGAGAGAGTAGGGTGTGTTAGGGCGAAGCCCGTAACGCACCGCTAGATGAGTAATGAGTAATAAGTAATGAGTAATGAGTAATGAGTAATGAGTAATGAGTAATGACTAATCAGTTGTAGTTGTAGGGTGTGTTAGGGCGAAGCCCGTAACGCACCACTAGATGAGTAATGAGTAATAAGTAATGAGTAATGAGTAAGAAGGTAGTAACCTGTAGGTTGGGCAGGGAGATAACCTAACACTATAAAAGTAGTTGTAGTTGTAGGGTGTGTTAGGGCGAAGCCCGTAACGCACCAC